>DAISKN010000145.1:0-12089 GCA_036820975.1 Acidobacteriota bacterium
GCCGGTGGTCGTAAGAGTGCATGGCGCCGCGCGCTCGGTCAGGGCGAGCAACGCCACCACCGCGGCCAGCGTGGTGCCCCACCTGCGTCGCGCCGCACCCGGGCATCGCCCGCGGAAGCCTCCTTCGCGCTCCATACCCCCGCCGCAGCAGATCGGAAACCGGATCCCCATAATCATGTTCGGGCTCGCAGCAATATGGGTGCCAGTGACGCCCGCACCCGCGTGAACCGTGTAGGTTCATAATTTCAAGAGGTTGGGGAAGGAAGCGCTCTGGGTGCACCGGGTCGTGTCGTGGGCTGTTCGTTTCAGATGTAGGGGACGCCCTACGCCAGGAGCCCGAGCGCGGGGCGGGGCTGTTGTCGGGCACTGACGCATATGCAGCCTGCGCGAGCGGCGCGGGAACTCTGGAGGACCCCAGGTGCAATTCCTCTGAGAATAGGCAGCCTGGAAGTAAACCAGGCACCCTCCGCGGCCACGGTCAAAGTTTTATTCTTGAGCCCCCCCTACACTAGATAGAGGCTGGGGGCGGCCGGGTTGCTCGGGGCGAAAGTTATGGGAGTTGGCCCCCGCGGGCTCACTGCCCCTCGCCGATGAGCCGAAATCCGGCCCAGTGACAGGGGTGGCGGGCGTCGACCGCCGCTCTCTCCGACGACTTCACGTCCAGGAGCTCGCCGCAGCGGCGCGAAGAGCCGCGTCCTTCGAAAGCCCCCGCTCCAGGTTCTCGTAGAATCCCACCAACAAATCCCGGGTCGACGGCAGCGGAGGTTCCCGCGCGAATGCCTCCTGCGACGGACTCAATTCGACGGTGGAGGCTCGACGCCGAAGAGCGTCAGAGCGAAGCGCGCCTCCGGATCCACCCACTGCGCCCAGTGGGTGAAGCCGGCGCGCGCGCCGAGCGCCAGTACGCGCTTCGGCTCGTACTTGTACGAGCTCTCGGTCCAGATGGACTCGCTCTGCCGCAACGACACCGTGCAGCGGGCGCCGGGGATCCGGACGCTCTGGTCTCTGGTGCTGACCAGGTGCATCTCGACCCTTCGGGCTTCGGCGTTCCAGATGGCGCGATGCTCGAAGTTGTCGAGGTCGAAGCTTCCGTCGAGCTCCCGATTGATGCGAACCAGGAGGTTCTTGTTGAATGCGGCGGTCACCCCCAGGGGGTCGTCGTAGGCGAGGAGAAGATCGCGCTCGGGCTTCGTCAGATCCGTGCCGAGAAGCAGTCCGTCGCCGCGGCGCAGCGTCGCCCGGATGCTCGAGAGAAACGCCTCGTCCGCCGGCGGGTCCAGATTGCCGATGTTCGACCCCAGAAAAAGCACCAGCGTCGCCGCGTCGTCCCTCCGGTGCTCCGCGACGCGCCGCAGCCCTTTGGCGTACGTAGTCCGGTGCGTGACGACAGAAAGTTGCCGAAAACGCCGGAGCGCGCGGGTTGAGGCTTCGATGGCAGTGGGTGAAATGTCGATGAGCTGCACTTGTTCCACCGTGCCGCGCTTCGCGCCCGCCTCCGCCAGGATGGCGAGCTTCTCCCCGCTTCCGCATCCGAGCTCGACGACCGCCGTGGGAGCGGGGAACCTCGAGAGTATCGCGTCGGCATGCCGGCTCAGGAGCCCTTGCTCGGCCCTGGTGATCCCGTACCACGGCAGCCGACAGATCGCCTCGAACAGGGACGAGCCCAACGCGTCGTAGAAATACTTCGACTGGAGCTGCTTCGGCTGGAGCGCGAGATCGCGACGGACCTCGTCGCCGAAGTCGTCGAGGGCTTCGAGCCTTGCCGCGGAAGTACGCACGTCACCTCCTTTTCAATCCGTTCCAGCGACCGAGCGGAACGTCGCGTAGACGTAGGGATACTGCGGACGGAACCAGTTCCGGAAACTCCGGCGCAGAAGCGCCGTCGCCGTCGCCGGCGAGCCGCCTTTCAGAACGAAATGCCGGCTGTCGAAAAAATCGGCGGAGTATTCGGGATACGAGGCCATCGGACGGAAGCCAGGGAAGCCCTCGAACACCGTCGAGGTCCACTCCCATCCGTTTCCGACGAGATCCTCGACGCCCCACGCGCTCCCGCCCGCGGGGCACGACCCGACCCTTACGGGGTCCCATCGGACGAACCCGAAGTTGCCGTGAGAGCCGTCGGGAGGCTCTTCGCCCCATGGATAGGCGCGTTCTTTCCCCGATGGGCCGCCGTAGGCCACGCGATGGAACTCGGCCTCGGTCGGGAGACGCCTCCCCCGAAAGCGAGCGTAGGCCGAGGCCTCGGCATGGGTCACGTACACCGGCCAGCCGGGAGGCAAGGGAAGATCTTCGAACAGGCCGCGCCAGTGCCACTCCCCGTTCCGCCGTGTCCAGAAGAGCGGCTGCTCGATCGATTCCGCGTGAACCCATCGCCAATCCTCCGGCGTCCAGAGGTCCTCCCGCCTGTACCCACCGGCCTCCAGGAAGTCGAGAAACTGCTCGTTGGTGACGTCGTATACGTCGATCTCGAAGGCGGGAACCTCGACCTCCAGTGTCGGGAACTCATTGTCCCAGCCGAACCGCGCGGCTTCGCTCGAGGCTCCGAGGACGGCGATGCCCGCGGGCACCCGAACGGTCTCGGGCCGTGGCGCGGGCCCGCCGGTCTCGGGGTCCGGACCCGCGGGCTTTCGCTTCTGATCGTGCGGGAGCTGGTGCAGCATGTAGAGAAGCGTCTCCTGGTGCATCAGCTCGTGCTCCATCATCGCGAACACCGCCTCGCCGCGCCGGAGCGCGGGGCGGTCATGACTCTCGAGCGGAGCGTTCTCGAGCGCGTCGCGGATCGCCCGATCCGCGGCCTCCGCGTAGCGCAGCACCGCGCCGCGCTCCGGCCACATCGATACGTGGCCCCGGGGAGCGGCCGTGCTCTCGTCCTCGGGATCGATGCCGCGCTCGAAGATCCGCTCGAGCATCGGGTCGACGCCTTGCCGGCCCATGCCCTTCTTCAAAAGGGTATTCACGTTGAACGCCGGCAGATGTCCCTCGTAGAACACGATCGGGTTCCGCAGGCTGATGGGACGCGAGTGATAGGACTCGGGCGCTACCAGGTCGAATATCGACCGCGTTCTCGAACGGATCGCATCGAAGGACGCGAGCAGGTCCGCCCGATCCAGCTCGCGGGCAACGGAAGACACTATGCCGGAATCTTAGCGCACAGAAGGGGCGCTACCGAATCACGGAGAGTGTAGGACGACTTAGGGGATGTCCCGGGTTTCGCCCGGCGTGACGAACAGGTCGTACTCCGCGAGCTCCGGAGGACGATCCGCCGGGCTCGTCAGCTCCACGGGAACGTGGATGCCGACCGCGTGCCTGGGTTTCAGCCTGTTCTCGAGGACCCGCCGGCCGTCCTCGGACTGGAAGTACCAGTACGGGGGGAACGCCACGTCGAGGGGACGGCGCGCCCAGTACGGGCCGTCGTGAGCGAAATGAACGTCGCTGGTGTCCGCGTCACCGAGGTGCGCTACCGTGGTCGTCTCGTCGAGCGTCACCCGGTACGCGATGTTCTCGACACCGACTTGCCGGTCCGGCCAGCCGGCGTGCGGGATCCGCACCGCCTCGACGATCAGGCCGCCCGTTTCGATCACCATCGGCGCGTCCTTGTACTCGAGCCGGATCTCCGTCACCCGGGAGAAGACGTCCTCTCCTCCATCGCCTCCTTCGGAGATTCTTCTCATCTCCGCCACCGCTTGAGCCGGCGCGTAGAGCCGGATTTCCTCGCGCGCTTTCAACAGCCGGAGGACGTCTCCCGGCGAAAAATGGTCCTCGTGGTAGTGACTGATGAAAACCGCGTCCAACCCCTGGAACGGCGGCTCCCCCGCGAAGAGCGCGCGCTCGAGCTCTTCCGGCAGCAGTCGGTAGGTTTCGAAGTCGTTACGGAAGAGAGGATCGAAGACGATCCGCGTCTCGTCGGACGCGATGAGGACTCCCTCGTTGGCGAGATAATGCGCCGTGGCTTTGGGTCTGGGAGCCTGCGAGGAGTCACCACGGGTCCCGCAGGAAGTCCCCGCGAGGATCGCCGCCAGCAGAACCGTCGTGAGTCGCGCGAGATTCGGTCTCATCGTTCACCAGACCTCCGTTCCCCGGTCGTTCGAGGAATCCTAGCGCGATCGTACGGTTTCAGGAGGGATCTTCGGAAGGGAAGAGCTCAGAGAGCTCGAGCGTGACGTCTGGCCACGCTTCCGGCGCGACGCGGTCTCCTTCCCGATAGGTGTCGCGGTGCCGGTAGACGCCGTCGTGAGCGGAGCGGAAAACCACGAGCTCGCGGTCGACGAGGTTCAGGACCCAGTACTCGGGAACGCCCGCTTCCGCATAGAGCGCCGCTTTCACGTTCAAGTCATAGCGAAGCGATGACTCACCCACCTCGACGACGAGGAGAGGCTCGGCTATGTCGGTGCCGTAGGCGTCGATATCCGGGCTGGAAATCGCCAGGACGTCGGGCTCCGGCTCCGAATCCAGTCGGACGAGCTTCAGCGGGTCCTCCTTGAACACGGCCGCCCGCCCCGCCAGGGATTGGACCAGGCGCTGGTACAGTCTGGTGGCGGCAACGACGTGCGCGCGGTTCTTCGGGCTCATGGGACGGACGACGCCGCGAATGAGCTCCACTCGCTCGTCCGGCTGCAGGATGCCGGTCTCCGCCATCCGGTGGTATTCCTCCACCGTGAAGCGCCGCTGATCGACGTCTGCCGCTGCTCTCGCCATCGGCTCATTTTACCTCCCATGCGCAGGAAGACGAAAAAGCGCCGCGACGACCTCCTTGGACGGAAACGAGATTCCAGCGGCCCCGCCGGTTACATCGCGGGTTGACTACCTACGCGAGAAACCCTGATGCGCGTCGGCGAAGGATCGCGTAGAGTCGTTCCTTTCTCAGGAGGACTAAGAATGGAAGCAATCATTTCGAAGATGGTGAGGGATTTCGAGCGCGGCCGGTTGACCCGGAGAGAATTGGTGAAGAGTCTCGCGCTCGCCGCGGCTTTCCTTCCCGCGTCGAGAACCGCCGGCGCGGGAGGCGTCGCCGAAGGTGGATTCAAGGCGCTCTCGCTCGACCATATCTCTTATCAAGTGGCGGACTACCGGAAGACCCGCGACTTCTACGCCGACCTGATGGGCATGAAGGTCCAGGCCGACAACGGCACGAACCAGGCGGAAATGGAATTCGGCGAGTCCCTTCTCATCGCCCGCAACCACCGCGAGCGTGAAGGCGACCCGCCGCTGGCTGCGCGCAAGGCGCGAGTCGATCACATCGCCTACAAGATCGACCGTTGGGACACCGACGCCGTAAAGGCCGAGCTCGAGCGTCGGGGGTTGACACCGCGCCTCGACAAGGGGGGCGACACCCCGAACTACGTGAGCTTCCACGTCGACGACCCGGACGGGTTCGATCTCCAAATCAGCGGGATCGCGATGCCGGGCGATTCCGAGTACGAGAGGCCGGCGGAGTGAGGGTACGCCGGGGAGTCACGAATGGCGCGATTGTTGGAAACTCGCGCTTCTGCTGCTAGGCTCTCCGCCATCTCGAAACGGAGGGCCGATATGGCCGCAAATCGTTCGCGTCGCCTCTCGCGGCGGGACTTCATCCACACCAGCGCCGCCGGAGTCACCGCCCTTCTCGGCTCCGAGGGGATCCGTCGAAGCGAGTCCGGAAGAGCCGAGGTTCGAGGCGCCTGCATGCACGACTGCCCGGATACCTGCGCCTGGTTGGTTACGACCGAGAACGGGCAGGCGGTCGGTCTCGCAGCGGACCGCGATCATCCTCTCACCCGGGGCACCCTCTGCGAGAAGATGGACGGCTTTCTGACCGACGTTCTGTACAACCCCGATCGCCTCCTCCATCCACTCCGTCGCGTCGGGGAGAAGGGGGAAGCGAAGTTCGAGCGGGTCAGCTGGGACGAAGCGCTCGAGGGCGTGGCGTCACGGCTCGAGAGAATCATCGAACAGCACGGACCGACGGCGATCCTCCCGTACAGCTATGCGGGGACGGAGGGAATCGCCCAGGCGAAGTCTCTCGATCGCCGGTTCTTCGCCCGTCTCGGGGCAACACGGCTCGAGCGCAACATCTGCGGCGCCACCGCCCACGCCGGCTTGACGGCGACGATCGGAACCAGCACCGGGATTCTGCCCGAGGATATCCAGAAGAGCCGCTTCATCATCATCTGGGGCTCCAATCCGGTCGTAACCAACCCTCACGGGTGGCCTCATGTCGAGGAGGCGAAGCGCCGGGGGGCGCGGGTCGTCGCCATCGACCCTTTGCGCACGCCGACGGCCGAGAGAGCCGACTGGCACCTGCGGCCGCGTCCCGGCACCGATGCCGCCCTCGCGCTCGGCATGATGCACGTGATCGTGCGGGAAGGGCTCCAGGACAGCGAGTACGTCGAGAGCTACACGGTCGGCTTCGATCGGCTGCGCGAGCGCCTCCGCGAGTATCCGCCGGCCCGGGTCGCCGAGATCACGGGACTGAAGCCCGAAGACGTCGTCGATCTGGCGAAGGCCTATGCGACGACGCGGCCGGCCACCATCCGAACGCAGATCGCGATGGAGAAGCACTCGAACGGGGCGATGATGTACCGGAGTATCGCCTGTCTCCCGGCCCTCGTCGGCGCGTGGCGGGACGAGGGAGGCGGAATCCTCCAGTTCACCGCCGACTGGTTCTACGAGGCTCTTTCCCTCGGCTCCCTCATGATGCCGGAGCTCGAGGATCCGAAGACTCGGTCGGTGAACATGGTCCAGCTCGGAAAGGCGCTCGCCGACGGGAAGCTCGACCCTCCCATCCTCGCGCTCATCGTCTACAACGCAAACCCCGGGACCATCGCCCAGAACCAGAACCTCGTCCGCGAAGGGTTGAAGCGGAAGGATCTGCTGACGGTGGTTCTCGATCATTTCGTGACCGATACCGCCCGCTTCGCCGACTACGTGTTTCCGGCCGCGACGCAGGCGGAGTATCTCGATTTGCTCGCTCCCTGGGGCAGCCCGTACCTGACGCTCAACGTTCCCGCGGTCGAACCGGTGGGCGAAGCGCTCCCCAACACGGAGTTCTTCCGCCGCCTCGCAAACCGGATGGGACTCGAAGAGCCGTATCTCCACGTGTCCGACGAGGAGATCGTCCGCCAGGCGCTCCGCACCAACCATCCCTATTTGAAGGGCATCACCTACGAGAGGCTGCGCCGAGAGGGATGGGCTCCACTCAATCTGCCGCGGCCATACCTTCCTTTCGCCAAAGGCGGATTTCCGACACCTTCGGGAAAATGCGAGCTCTACGCGGAGCGTCTTCTGGCCATGGGAATGGATCCGCTTCCGCGGTACGACGCGCCTTCCGGCGATCCATCGAGTACGGAGCGGTATCCGCTCACGTTCATCAGCGCGAAGTCGAATCGCTATTTCCTGAACTCGAGCCACGCGAACCAGCCGCGCCACCTCGAGGCATCGGGAGAGCCCCGTTTGCAGATCCATCCGAAGGACGCCGCCAGGCGCGGCATCGAGAACGGCGACAAGGTACGCGTCTACAACGACAGAGGGGTTGTCGAGATCGCCGCCGCCGTGGACGACGCGACTCTCGAAAGCGTCGTCGTCATGCCCCATGGATTCTGGGCGTCGCTTCTCCCCGGCGGCTCCTCGGCGAACGCTCTCACCTCCGACGGGCTGAGCGATCTGGGCGGCGGCGGTTCTTTCTACGACGCCCGGGTCGAGGTCGAGAAGATCGGCTGACGCGGCAGCGAGCGGCGGGGAGAGTGGGCGTCCAGGCGCCTCGAGCTAGAGCGTCCCCGCCAGCAGCGTCGCGATCCCGAGAAAGCTCAGGAAGCCGACGATGTCGGTCACCGTGGTCAGGATGATCGACGAGGACTGCGCCGGGTCCTGTCCCAGGGAACGAAGCGCGAGGGGAACCGCTCCGCCGGCGAGACCGGCGATCGCCATCGAGAGCACCATGGAGATTCCGATGATGCTGGCGAGTCCCGCCGAACGGCTCCACAGGAACACGAAGACCGCGGTGGTGGCGGCTATGGCAACTCCGTTCAGGAGGCCGACCACGAGCTCCTTCGAGAGGACCCGCGCCCACTGCCGCAGCCGGATTTCGCGCAGAGCGAGCCCCCGCATCACCACCGCGAGGGCCTGGGCCCCGGTGTTGCCCGACTGCCCCGCCACCACGGGGAGCAGGACCGCGAGCGCGGTATATCGCGCGATGGTCTCCTCGAAGAGCCCCACCACCGAAGCGGCGAGAAAGGCGGTGAGCAGGTTGATCTCTAGCCAGGGAAGCCTCTTTCGCACCGCGAAGACCACGGGAGACAGGGCGCTCTCGTCCTTACTCGCGCCCACCATGGTCAGCAGGTCCGCGCTCGCCTCCGCCTTGGCAGCGGCGAGGAGGGCCTCGTAGCGGATGGCCCCGAGAAGGCGACCCTCCACGTCCACCACGGGGATCACCGGAAGCTTCGTCTGCTCGAGGAGATCCACCACATCCTCCCGGGTGGTCATGGAGCTCGCGACCGCGTGGGGCGTTCGCCGCAGCTCGGCGAGGCGGGTCTCCGGGGGGGCGAGGGCCACTTCCTGGAGGGGCACGACTCCGGCGAGCTCGCCCTTCGCGCCGAGAACGAAGATCTCCTCGAAGCGCCTCCACGACGCGGAGCGCAGCCTCTCCAGCACTTCCCCCACCCTGGCGGTGTTCGAGAACGCGAGGACTCGCGGGTCCATGATTCGTCCGGCGGAGTCGGGCGGATAGGCCAGGAGGCCCTCCAGCTCCGCGCGCGGGCCCCGCTTGAGCCCTCGCAGGATGCGTGCGCGCGCGTCCTCGTCCGCCCGCGCAAGGAGCGTCGCTGCGGCAGGCGCGTCCATTCGCTCGAGGAGCGGCCCGGCGACGTCCGGCGGAAGGCTCGAAAGCAGTTGCGCCGCTCTCTCGGTCGAGAGCGCGGCCAGGACCGGCGCCCAGCGCTCGGGTTTCGGTTGGACGGACAGCAGCTCGACGGCTTCCTCGAGTGTGGCCCGCTCGATCTCGAGCGCGACCTCATCCGGGTGCGAGTCGAGCGCGGCGTCGATCAGCCGGAGCGTGCTCTTACGATCGGGCCTGGTCATCGTCGTTCCTTTCCATCCCGCGAAAGAGGCTCGAGGCTCCCCACCAGAAGAGCTCGGCGAGGGCGAGCGCGAGGCCGAGCCCTCCGGGATCGCCGTCCTCCCCTGGAGCCCCTTTCAGCTCCTGGAACGTCCGGTAGGGAAAGACGCCGACCAGTCGCCCCCCTTCGTCGACCACGGGGAGAGAGGGAAACCTCTTCCAGCCTGGATGGCTCAGAATGGCGTTTCGCCCCGCCCGGGCCGAGAGGGTCGCTACCGGGTGCCGCATCACGTCCCCGAGCAGCACGTCCGGAGACGAGGCCACGAGGTCGCGCACGCCGAGAACGCCGACGAGCACCAGCGCGTCGTCGACGACGTAAAGGTAGTACCGGAGATCGGTTCCCTGGCCCTTCAGCTCCGCCAGAGCTTCCTCGGCGCTGCGGGAAACGTGGTAGGCCGCGAAATGCGGATTCATGAGCGCGCCCGCCGAGCCCACGGGAAAACGCAGGAGACGTTCGATGGGCGCGCGAATCGCCTCGTCGATCCGGGCGAGCAGATCCGCGCGCCGCTCCGCCCTCATCCGTCGAGCGAGATCGGCCGCCCGGTCGCTCGAGAGCCGCTCCAGGACCGACGCGGCGAGCCCCGGAGCGAGCCGGTCGAGATGCTTCGACGCGGCGGAGGGAACGAGCACTTCGAGCACCGCCGCGGTCTCGGCCGGCTCGGACTGGGAAAGCACGTCGAGCGCCTCCTCCTCGGTCGACAGCTCGAGCACGCGCGCGGCGGCGCGAGGATGCTGACGCAGAAAGCCGCGGACGATCCGCTGCTCCAGGGTCACCTCAGCCCTCCTCTCCGAGAAGCACCGAGGTCCGCTCGGCGAACTCCTTCGCCGGAACGAGGGTGACGCCCTCCGTCGTCTCGAGGAGGATCTCGGTCGGGCGCATCTCGAGAATTCGACCTTGATGCTCTCCGATGCGGATTCTCTGATTCACCCGGTAGCTTCTCTGCAGATAGTGGGCGGCGATGAGGTTGCTTACCGTGGTGCGGGCCCCGAGGCCGAAGGCGAGCGCGACCGCTCCGAGGAACGCCCCGAGGAGGACGCCGACGGCCACGACCAGGATCGTGCTGTCGAGGCCCGCCTGGGTGAGGGCGACGACCGAGGCCACGAGGATGATCGCTGTCTTCACCGCGTTCGCCGCGGCGCGGGCATAGACGATGTTCGCCGCGCGCGCAGTTCGCGACACCCAGGAAGCGGCGAGGTTCCCCGCCACGATGCCGGCGGCGACCTCGAGCACCGCCGCGATGATGCGCGGGAGGTACTGCGCGAAGCTCGAGAGCGTCGCCGTCAGCCCCGGGAGCCCGACGACCTCGACCGCCACCGCCAGCGCCACCAGCGCGCAGCACCAGAAGACGAGCCCTCCCACGAGGCGCGACACGACCTTCTCGATCTCGCTCTCCTCCTCCGCGAGGGCGCGGCCCGGGAGGAGCCGGGACGCCCGATTGAGCAGACGCACCACGACGAACCGCAGCGCCGCGGCCACGAGCAGACCCAGGAGAAGAAGCAACGCGGCCCCCAGGATCCGGGGAAGCAGCACCGAGCCGCGCCCGATGGCCTCCGCCAGCAGGTTCTCGAGAGATCCGATCCATTCCGAGAGCGACACGGGACATACCTCCTTGATCGACGACCGCCGAGGACCGCGCCCGGGAGATCGGCTCCGGAGAGCCCGGGCAGGAGATCGCGGCCGGGCAAGTGCCGGAAACGAGCGCAGCGGAAGCTCGGCGCTCGGCCGAGCGCGCGCGGTCCGGGCCTTCCTACTATATCGAAAGCGTCTCTGCGGTGATCGGCGTGCTCACGTCGGCCCGCCTCGAGAAGAGCGAGGCTTCGTGCGCTCGGAGACCGCGGGGAGGACTTAGAACCAGGAGCCGCGCGATGTTGGGTTTCCGCGGAGACGTGCCGATCGGTCGGAGTCAAGATCGCCGTTGAACGGCTTCGCGTGGTTGGAAGGGGGGCGCATCGAGGGGCCTGACTCCAACGCGGCGACGCGTACCGGCTCCTGCCGGACGGCGGCGAAGGCGAGCCTCCCGTTGAGATCGTCCAGAACGGCCATCACTTTGGAGACGTAGTCCCGGGTCTCCGCGGCAAGACGGTCGCTCCCGTTTCTCAGACGGCGGGCGTTGACGGGACCGCCGTTGTACTCCGCGAGCACGAGTCGCGGGTCGCCGTAGGTCAGGAAGAGCTTGTCGAGATAGCTCGCCGCGAGCTCGGTATTCTGCGCCGGCTCGTAGAGCATTTCTTCGGTGAACTCCCATCCCAGCTCGCCGGCGAGCCAGCGTCCGGTGGCGGGCCAGATTTGATAGAGGCCTTTCGCTCTCGCGCGACTGGTGGCGGAGGCGGTGAATCGACTTTCGACGATCCCTATCGCCAGCAGAAACAGCGGATCGACGGAGTTGAACTTCTCGGTTTTCTCGAGCAGCAGCCGGGCGTACTCGCGCGATTCCACGACGTCGAGTCTCGGGTTGGCGCGGTGGATCTCGCGTTGAATCCAATCACCGAGCTGCTCACGATGCTTCAATCGAGCGAGACGATTTCCGAGTGCTTCGACGCGACGCTCGGCCGCCTCGAGCTCGTTCCGGCCTCTTGGAGCCATTCGCTCGAGTGAGCGAAGAGTGGCGACGATGCCGCCAAGCGAGAGCGCGATGGCCGCCGCCGCGATCGACAGGAAAACGATTCGGAACCGATGTCGCCTTCTTCGACTCGTCTCTCGCGCGCGCTCCATGCCTGCCGTGGTGGCAAGTTTCGTACCAGCGGGAAAGCGCGAGGAAAAGAAAGGCGCGGCGCGGGTTTAGCGGTTACCCGCTGCAACGGGCTGTACTTCGCGCCACTACAGAGAGAGGGAAGAAAGAGTCGAAGTCGTGATCCGGGTCACTCGAAGTGCCTCGAGAAGTCTCGAGTGTATCGAGAACGTATACGGATGAACGAGCGCCTCGGGACAAGGCATCCGGCGCGGCATGGGAGCCGGTTACCGCGCGGAAGGGCAGCGCGCGAGCCAATCCGCGAGGCGGTC
>DAISKN010000146.1:0-12055 GCA_036820975.1 Acidobacteriota bacterium
AAAGAAATCCGGAGCTTCGACGGCTCAGAAGAAGCGCACCGCGCCCGCGGCCGTTCTCCGCCCCTCGAAGCCCATGACCAAGCCGGTTCTCTCGCGCCCGGTCGTGCCCGAGGAGCCGGCCAGAATGGTCGCCGTCCCGCTTCCCGAAGGAGTGCGGCCCCAGCGTCTCGGCGAACCCAACGAACGGTCGGCGCATCTGGAGAAGCTGAAGCAGCTCTTCGAGGCGGCCCCGATCAGCCGCTACCTCGGGATGACGCTCGGCTACTGCGAGAACGGAGTCGCCCGCGTCCGCCTTCCGTTCCGCAAGGACTTCGAGGAAGGACACGGAGTCATCCACGGAGGTCTCATCGGGCTTCTCGGAGACACGGCCGGGAATTTCGCCGTGGGATCGGTTTCCCCCGGCTCGACGGTGAAGACCGTCGAGTTCAAGCTCAGCCTCCTCGCCGGCGTGCAGGGAGACCTGCTGGCGATTGGCGAGGTCGTGCGCAAAGGACGGACCCTCGCCACCTGCAGGCTCGAGGTCGTCGAGGGCAACGACCGGGTCATCGCCATCGGCCTCGCCACCTACGCGCTTCAGGCCGTCTGACGCCTCACGCCTCACGACTCCGGCACCGGCCCGACGAACTTCCACATCTCCTCGAACAGGTGCTCTTTGTGGGCCGTCAGCCGGTGATCGCCCCCGCGAATCTCGACGAGCTCGACGTGCTCCAGCCGGTCGGCGAATTGGCGAGAGAGCTGGCAGGGCACGACCTCGTCGTCGGAGCCGTGCAGGATGAGGCTTGGAGTCGCGAGACGGCGCATCAAGCTCACCGTCGGATAGCGCGTCTCCTCCTCCACGAACTGGTAGCCGAGGTCGAAGGATCCATAAGGACTCTCGATCCGAATCCTCCCGAGCCTTCGCCACTCCTGCGCCTTCGTTCTCCCCAACGATAGCAGCAGTCGTCCCGCCATCTCGAATGCGGGCGCGATCACGATATTACGGGTGATTCGCGCCGGGCTCCTCGCCGCGAACCAAAGCGCCGTGAGGCCGCCCATCGACGAGCCGATGAGGCAAACGGATCGGAAGGGACCCGCTTTCTTCTCGATGAACTCCAGCCCCCGATCGAGATCGGCGAGGTTCCGGGTGAGGGACAGCCCGAGCAAATCCCCTTCGGAATCCCCGTGCCCGGTGAGATCCAGGCTGGCGAAGGCTTCTCCCCGGCGCGCGACCTGGCGGGCGAAGTAGAGCGCCTTGTCTCCGCGTCGATTGGAATGGAGGCCGTGCAGGAAGAACCAGAGGCGCGAGTTCTTCTCCGAGGCGGGTATGAAATCGATGGCGAGGCGGGCTTCGCCCTCTTCACGAGGCTCGACCCACTGCGGCGGGCTCTCGCTCATGTCACGGGCCGGGGCTTCCCGAGCCCATCGTCTTCCTGCAGCATTTGGACGCGATGCGTCAGTCTAACTTCGTCCAGGAGGACGCGCAACGCCGCCTTTGAGGAGGCTCCGCGCCCGGCGGAACACCTGATGGAACATCGATCGCGTGAGCTTCCGCGTAAACGTGTTCTGTTGGCTCGGATGGTAACTGCCGAGCAGGGTCACCGGCGGGTCGAGCTGATGCTCCGAGCCGTGCGAGAACTTTGGTTTCGGCCTTCCCGGCTCGCGGCCGAGCTCGCGCCAGGCGGCGAGAAAACCGTCGAAAGCGATCTTGCCGAGCGCCACCACGATCCGAACCTCTTCCAGAGCCTCGAGCTCTCTCACCAGGTAGCCTCTGCAGGTCTCCGTTTCTTCGCGCGTCGGTTTGTTGCCGGGAGGCGCACAGCGCACGACGGCGCTGACATAAGCATCCACGAGACGGAGCCCGTCGTCCCGCGATACGGAATGGGGCGACGACGCGAACCCGAATCGATGAAGGGCTTCGTAGAGCCAATCCCCGCTTCGATCCCCGGTGAACACGCGCCCGGTGCGATTGCCGCCGTGGGCAGCGGGAGCGAGCCCCACGACGAGGAGCCGCGCCCGGGCGACGCCGAAGCCCGGAACGGGCTTTCCCCAGTAGTCCTCCGACTCGAAGCGTCGGGTCTTCACGAGCGCGACACGCTCCCGGTGGCTCACGAGACGGGGACACTTACGACAACGAATCACCTCGTCCCGCAGGGCCACGAGGCTCACCTCCCGAGAACCCTTTCCCGATAGTCGCGGAGAGCGGCCTCCTCGAGGGCCGGACGCAGGAACGTGAACCGGAAAGTCTCGCTCTCGCCCCGCGTCCGTGCTCGAAGCTCGAGCTCCGTCTCGCTCCGCTGGAGCAGGCTTTCGATCCGCTCGGGCCCGAAGCGCCACTCCCCATGACGCGGCGCCTCGAACACCAGGCCGGACTCCGCGAGCGACAGGTCGCCGGTGCAGTGGCCGACGCGATGCTCGTGGCGCGCGACGAACCGGAGCGGAAGCGAGACAGCCGTCGGCGACGGCAGGGGTAGCGCCGCGGGAGCGTCTTCGGAGCGGGTGCCCAGGAACCCGAGAATACCGAGGCCGAGCGTCGAGGCGGCGGCAGCGACGAGGAGGAGGGCCCTCCGCTTCCTCGGGGATGGGGTGTCTTTTTCGGACAGACGGTCGAGGTTCAGGAGCAGCTCCCCGGCCGTCCCGTAGCGCGCTTCAGGAGACTTGGCCAGGAGCTTTCTCGTGACCCTGTCCCATCCCGGCGGAATACCGGCGCGAAGGCTCGAGGGAGGGGCCGGCTCCTCGTGGAGCACCCGGTAGATCGTGCGGCTCACGCTTCCGCCTTCGAAGGGCTTGCGGCCGGTAAGCAACTGGTAGAGGACCACCCCCAGGGAGAAGAGATCGCTCCGTCCGTCGGCGACGCCTCCGGAGAAGATCTCGGGGGACATGTAGCTCGGAGTTCCCATGAACTCCCCCGTCGAAGTGAGCTCCGAGGTCTCGAGCTTCGCGATCCCGAAATCGAGGAGCTTGATACGGCCCGAATGATAGAGCACGTTCGCGGGCTTGATGTCCCGATGGACCACCCCTCGCTCGTGAGCGTAGGCGAGAGCGACGGCGAGCTGCCGGGCGATGACCTCCACTTCGTCGAGCGGAACCGGGCCCCGATCGGCGAGCGCCGACAAGCTGACCCCGGGGAAGTACTCCATGACGATGTAGGGCTCGTCTCCGGCCCCGAAATCGTGGACGGCGATGATGTGAGGATGTCCGAGATTACCCGCGATCTGCGCTTCTCGATGGAACCGCTCGAGGAACACGCGGCGTTTCTCCTCGTCGATGGAGAACCCGATCTGGATCACCTTGATGGCGACGATGCGATCCATCACCGGGTCCCGCGCCCGGTAGACGACGCCCATGTTGCCGCGCCCGATCTCTTCCAGGAGCTCGTAGCGGGAAAGTGTGCGGATGGTCACTTCCTTTCTCTTCCATGGTAGCACCCACCCCGATTCCCGAGGACGCTTGCGTTTTCGAGCGCCAGCCACTAGCCTGAGAATTAATTCCCATACCCTGGGTCATGCGCCGCGACCTGGACTTAAAGCCGAGGAGGACTTCGATTTGGACCTGGTCGGACACGTGGTGGGCGCATACCGCATCGTTTCGCTGCTTGGAAGGGGCGGAACCGCGGTCGTCTACAAGGCATTCCACCCGGCGCTGAACCGCGAAGTCGCGGTGAAGGTGCTGCTGCAGGAAGTGAGCCACGACGCGGATTGGGTGCGTCGCTTCAATCAGGAGGCGAAGCTCCTCGGGCGCCTGGACCATCCTCACATTCTCCCCATCTACGACGCCGGCGAGCACGAGGGCCGTCCCTACCTCGTCATGAAGTACATCGTGGACACCACCACGCTCCGCAGCCAGCTTCACGGCCATCCCTGGCCCCTGAATCGCGTGGTCAAAGTCATCTCGCAGGTGGCGGATGCTCTCGACGCCGCCCACAAGGCGGGGGTGGTCCACCGCGACATCAAGCCGTCGAACATCCTGGTGACCCCCGACCTGAGGTGCTCGGTATTCGACTTCGGCATCGCCAAGCCCTTTCGCCGCGGCGACACCACCACCGGGGGCGACCTCATCGTGGGAACGCCGGAGTTCATGTCTCCGGAACAGTGCAAGGGCGACCGCATCGACCACCGTTCCGACGTCTACTCTCTCGGGGGCGGCACCTACCAGATGTTGGCCGGGCACGTCCCGTTCACGGCCGAGACGGCGGTGGGGATCCTGATGAAACACCTCACCGAACCGCTTCCCATTCCCCCGAAGGGAGTCGCCCTTCCGCCGGCGGTGAACGGCGTCCTGAGAAAGTCGATGGCCCGCGACGTGCAGGAGCGGTTCTCGACCGCGGGCGAGCTCGCGGAGGCTCTGAGCCGGGCCGCGGACCAGCGCGCTACCGTGACCCTTCACGCCTCCCGGATTCGACGCGCCCTCATCCCCACGCTGAAGCTTCCTCCCTGGGTTCGACGGATGCGATCGAAAGAGGTGCGCCTCTCGCTCGCGGGACTCGCTCTCGCGGGGATGCTCGGCGCCGTCTACGCGCTCTGGCCGTCTTCCGCCGGAATCGCCCGGCGGGACGAGACCGCGCTCCACGCGCCGAAATGGGAAGCGATCCCGTCCGGCGAGAGTCAGGAGCTTCACGCGAATTCCTCGGCTTCCGCGGATCTCGCGCCTCAGCCGACTCGAGAGCCAAACCCGGCGCCGGACCGGAGTCTCGCCACTCTCGAGATCGACTCCGCGGAAAAAGCCTGGGTGTTTCTCGACGGCAAGCCCGTGGGGATGGCGCCGGGGACGTTCCCGTCGCTGTGGCCGGGGGAGCATCTCCTCGTGCTGGATGCGGGTGGGGGAAAGCGCGAGGAGAGAACGGTCGTGATCACCCCGGGCTCGACGCACCGCGTTCGATTCGATTTCACGAAGGCCGGAGGCGAGGCGGCGGTGCCGACACCGAGGACCGCATCGGCTTCATCAGCGCCGGTGGGGACGCCCGAGAGAGCCGACCTTCCCCAGATCCGCCGCTGGACCGGTTTTCTCACCGACGAAGACTGCGGAGCCACCGGGGGCGCCCAGGGGATTCTCCACTTTCGCTGCGCCGAGCGCTGCATCCGCGAAGGAAAGAGTCCCATGCTCTACGCTCGGGGCAAGCTTTATCGACTCGACGGTTTCGATCGCATCGAGCTGCTGCGGGACGAGCCGCTCCGGTTCCGAGGCTGGCTCGAGGGCGACACCATCCACGTAGTCGCGCCTGGAACCGAGACCCTCGAGTCCGATGTAAAGGATTGAGAAGGAGCGGCCGCCAGGTCGGCGGTCGCTCCTCGTCTTTGCTCCGTGAGCGCGGCGAGCCACGGGACGGGAAGCCGCGTTACTCGCCTTCGCTCACGGAGCCGACGTCGATCCGGTCCGAGCCCACTCCCCCAAAATCACCATTGGTTTCTCGTTCCGAACCGTCGTCGATTCTCGGTCCATCCACGACCTTCTCGATTCCTAGAGATTGCAAGGAGAGTGCCATCCTCGATCGGCCGAAACACTGGGTTTTTCTCGGGTTTTGCCCGAGGCCGATTGTCGCGGACACGGCTACAACGAGCGACTCGACGCTCGGTCTGTAGCGTTCCCGACTACAGTTCTCCTTCGGCGTCGTCGGTGATCGGCCGGGTTTCGCTTTCGGGGTCGCGGTCCTTGCGGGAGCGGAGGTTCTTGTGGATGAGGGTTCGGTGCATACCGAAATCCTTCGCTGCCCGGCTGATGTTTCCATCGGTACGCTCGAGGATCGAGTCGACGAATCGATCTTCGAGCTCCTGGGCGTATACCGCCGCGACCTCCTGAAGCTCGTTCCGGCGCCGCTTGAGCTGGTTGTAGTCCTTCGGAACCTCGGCCATCAGCCGCCGGAAGGGGTCCTTCGCGATTTTGAGGATTTGCCGACGCCCGCCGCTCACCTCCTCGGGAAGGTCGTCGAGCGCGACCGGGCGTCCGCGATTCTCGACCACCACCCGCTGGACCACGTTCTCCAGCTGCCGGATGTTCCCCGGCCAGGCGTAGCTCCCGAGCCCTTCGTAGACCTCGGGCTCGATGACGATGGGCGGCTTGCCGATCTGGAGGGCGAAGACCCGCGCAAAGTGATCCACGAGCGCCGATATGTCTTCTTTTCGCTCGCGGAGCGCCGGAATCTCGATGGGGTAGACCCAGAGCCGGTAGTAGAGCTCTTCGCGGAACTCCCCCTTCTTCACCAGGTCCCGCAGATCGCGGTTGGTGGCGGCGACGACTCGAACGTCGACCTCAATGGTCTTCTTGCCCCCGAGCCTCTCGAAGCTGTGCTCCTGGAGGAAGCGAAGGAACTTGACCTGGAGCTTCTTCGAGAGCTCCCCGATCTCGTCGAGAAAGAGCGTCCCGCCGTCGGCCATCTCGCAGCGCCCCATGCGGCTCACGGCGCCGGTGAACGCGCCGGGCTCGGTGCCGAAGAGCTCCGCTTCGAGGAGATCCTCCGGAAGCGCAGCGCAGTTCACCACCACCAACGGCTTTCCCGCGCGTTCGCTCGCCTTGTGGATGGCACGGGCCACGAGCTCCTTTCCCGTGCCGCTCTCGCCCTCGATGAGCACCGTGGCCTGAGTGGGTCCGACCTGCTCGATCCTCTCGATCACCTCCATCATCCGCGGCGAAGACCCCACGAGTCCGTCGAAATAGGTCTTGCCCTTGATCTCGCGGTAGAGGCGTTTGCGCGCTTCGATCTCTTCGTCGAGCCGGAGGGTGGCGTTGAGGAAGATGGCGATGAGACGCCCGATCGCGAGCAGGAGCTCGCGATCCCACTCCCCGAAGGCGCCCCGCGCGTGCTGGTTCTCGAGGTAGATGACTCCCGCGAGGTAGGTCTTGAAGCGGAGCGGGATCGCGAGAACCGACCGCAGCTTCAGCTGCTGCGCGCTCTCCTCGTTCGCGAGGAGAGCGTCCACCTGGGCATCCTCGACCAGCACCGAGTCGAGCCCCTGGACGATCTCGCGGATGATCGTCCGGCTCACGCGGGGATCGTGCTCGATACTCTCGGCCCGGTCGTTTCTGGCCGCTACCACCTCGGCATCGGTGCCCGCGGTACGGAAGAGGAGGAGCGCGCCCGAGCCGGCGCCCACCTCGTGGATGAGCTCGTCGAGCGCCCGCTCGGAGAAACGACGCACGCTGCGCTCGGTGAAGAAGTGGGCGGCGGTGCGGATGGCGAGGTCGACGAACGGGGTGTCGAGGACACTCGCCCACATCGAGACCACTTCCCGTTCGAGCTCGCTGAGAGTGGAATCGAACGACCCAAGGATTTCCGGGGAGATCGAAACCCCCGGTTTGGCGGGAGCCGGCCCGAGGGCCCTCACCCGCTGTTGAAGTCCCCGTAGCTCATGGAGAACCTTCTGATAGGAAGTGGTTCTACTCTCTACCGTGTTCCTGCTTTCGGGCACGTCGACCATCCACGTCCTGGCGCTCCCGGGAACGCCTTCCCCCAACCCACGTCGTCATTCGGCTTTCGGCGACGAAGGGTTACTGTACTCCAGGTGGGCGCAGGGACGCGAGGGTCTAGAGCAAGCTCTCGTAGAGCCGCTCGTACTGGGGAATGATCGTCGAGGCTTCGAAGTGCTCCCGCGCGCGTTTCCTCGAGGCCTCCGACATGCGCCCGTGCTCCTCGGGGCTCGAGAGGAGCCTTACCGCGGCATCGGCCATCTCCCGGATCTCGCCCACGGGAAAAAGATAGCCGTTCTCCCCGTGGAGAACGACTTCGGGAAGACCGCCCACGCGGCTTCCCACCACGGGAACGCCGCAGCTCATCGCCTCGAGAGCGACGAGGCCGAAGCTCTCCTGCTCGCTCGGAAGGAGCAACAAGTCGGACAGGGCGAGGATGCTCTCGAGGTAGTCCTGTTCTCCCAGGAAATGGACGTGGTCCGTCAAGCGAAGCTCCTTCACGAGCTCACGCGTGAAGATCATCTCCGGGCCTTCTCCCACCAGGAGGAGCTTGGCGTCGATGGCTTTTCGCACGAGGTCGAAGATCCGCACGACATCGGTCACCCGTTTCACCGCTCGGAAGTTCGACGCATGCACCAGGATTTTCTCGCCTCCGGGCGCCCAGTGAGTTCGGTCCGAAGCCCGGCCTCGAGGCCCCTTCGACGTGTCAACGAAGTTGTAGATGACCTCGATTGGCTTGGTGAGCGCGAAATCCGCGACCGTCCGATCCTTGAGATAGCGGGAGACCGCGGTGACCGCATCGGAGACCTCGATCGCGAATTTGGTGACCCGGTAGAACGACTCGTCCGCGCCCACGAGTGTGATGTCCGTTCCATGGAGCGTCGTCACTATCTTGGGGTTGACCCCGCCCAGGATCTGCTTCGCGAGAAAGGCGCTGACCGCGTGGGGGACGGCGTAGTGGGCGTGGACGACGTCGATGGTCTCCTCGCTCGCCACCTGCGCGATCTTGGTCGCCAGCCCCAGCGTGTACGGCGGGTACTTGAAGAGCGGGTAGGTATTGACCTCGACCTCGTGGAAGCGCACGTTGGGATGGAACTCCCGGAGGCGGAAAGGAACCGCGTAGCTCACGATATGGACGGTATGCCCGCGATCGGCGAGTCCGATTGCCAGCTCCGAGGCCACGACACCGCTTCCCCCGTGGCTGGGATAGCAGACGATGGCGATTTTCACGCTAGGTAATCCTCGTGAACGGCGAGTCGAAGAAACGGACGGGGTCGTCGACGCGCATCGCCTCCCGGACGTAGAACCCTTCGCCGAAATCGGCGTCGATGAGGGCGCCGTAGTACCGGTCGAGAGCCTCGACGCGGGAGAGAAACCCCGGCTGGCTGATGAACGTCTGTGGATCGCCGCTTCCAGGCGCGAAGAGCTGAGAGGCGTACGCCCTGACCGCGATCATTTTCTTTTCGTGGAACGGGGTCACGTCGACGATGAACGAGGGCGCCACCTTGTGGGGGACGAGGTAGTAGAGAACGCGGTTCGGCCGATGGGGCTCGCCCGAGGCCTCGAGCTTTCGCAGGCCCGCGAGATAGGCCGCTTCCGCGACCAGAGGCCCGGCGGCGGTGTGGTCCGGGTGGTTGTTCTCGGGGTAGTTGGTGAAGACGATCCGGGGCTTGAGCTCGCGGATCACTTCGGCGACTTTCCTTTTCGCGTCTGTGCTCGGCTCGAGCCTTCCGTCTCCCAGATCCAGGTTCCGCCGAACCGACACCCCCAAGAGCTTCGCCGCCTCCGCGGCCTCGCGCGCCCGGAGCTCCGGCGTTCCGCGAGTGCCCATTTCGCCCGAGGTCAGGTCGGCGATTCCCGTTTTATAACCTTCGCTCTGGAGCCTCAGGAGCGTCCCGCCCATGGCGAGCTCCACGTCGTCCGGATGAGGTCCGAAGGCCAGGACGTCCACGGGCATCGTGGGACGATTCTAGCTCAAAGGCCGCGCGTCCCTTCCCGGCAGCGGCAGGCCGGAGTCGCACGCCGAGCCGCGGATTTTCCGCCGGCTAGAGCGCCAGGTCCACCTGGATCGCCCCGCGCGTCGGCTCGTCCTGATTCCGGAAGGTGAGCTCGAACGCGAGCCGGATTCGGGGATGGAGCCAGAGCTTCAAGCCTGGCGAAAACCCGACGACCGTTCTCGAGGGTCCCACGGTGCCGGGAGCCGGGCCATGAACCCAGTCGAAGCGTCCCGAGAGCAGCAGCTGATCGCTGAGGGAGAAGTCGAGCTGACCGAAGCCTCCGGTGAACGACGCTGCCACGCCGGTCCCCCCCGGACTCTGGGCGTCGGCGAAGGAGTTCCCGTTGCGACCATAGAGAAACGTTCCGTAGAGGTGCACGCTCGAAAGGTACGCCGAGCCGTCGAATCCCAGACGAAAGAGGTCGTCGTCCCACTCGAAGACCGCGGGACCGCCGAAGAGCGGGTCGGGATTGGCGCGGGCGAGCGTGTTGCGCCCCCAATAAAGATAGAGCCCGGCTCGATTCTCTCCGAAGCGCCGGGCCAAACGACCGAAGACGTTGCCGTCGAACCGGCCCGCGGAGTCCGAGAGATCGCGCTCTTCGTCGCTGTTCTGGCCTCGGACCACCGCGATCGACCAGCGAGTGACGTCGTCGAGGAATCCTCCCGCCTCGACGCCGTCCTGGTGGCTTCCGATGTTGTCGGTCTCGAAGCCGGTCGTGGCGAAGTAGATGTCGTAGGCGAAGAGCTGGGGCGTTCGCGCCTGCGTGAACGGGAGGTCGAGCTCCAGGCGTCCACCGCGGAGGTACAGCTCGTCGGGCAGAAGCTCCACTCTCAGAAAGGCGTTGTCGGTCCCCGAGCGATCGAAGCCGTCTCCGTCGACCGAGTAGGATTCGTCGATCCAGTAGGAGACTCTACTCCCAAGGGCGCCGCCGCTCACGAACCGGAAGCGACCGGTGGTGTCGGCGTCTCCCTCCTCCTCGAAGGTCTGCCGGAGAGTCCCGCGGAAGCTCACGGGGACCGAGCTCCACCAGTCGGAAGCTCCCGTCTTGTCGTCCTCGAGCCGATAGCCGCGCTCCTTGAACTGCTCGCCGAGGACGCTCAGCTTCGGATAGCCCTCGTGGCAGAAGTGACATGGGAGCGCGTAGCGGCGGGCGAACTCGGGAATCGCCTCGGCGGAGGCCGGGGTGAAGGCTGCGAGGCCGAGGAGAACCACGAGGAAACGGGGAGTCGACATGCAAGACACCTCGAACCGGCCGAGAGCTCACCGGGCGGAATGGAAACTCTTTATGTCAACTTATCAACAACTTGCGGATTTCTCAAGACGAGACGCGACCTCTGATAAGATTTCCGCCGGAGTCGATCGAACTCTCGAAAAGGGGGGCGGCATGGATCTGTTGAGAATCGCCAGCGTTCCCGCGGCCACCGTGTTGCCGGAGACTCCGGTCCTCGAGGCGGTGCGCCTCATGAGCGACGAGCGGGTGGGGGCGGTCGCCGTCACCCGCGACGGGAAGCTCACGGGAATCTTCACCGAGAGGGATCTGATGATCCGCGTCGTTCTCGAAGGCCGGGACCCGCGCGCCACCCCGGTCGGCGACGTCATGACGGAAGAGTGCGTCTCCGCGAAGAAGGACATGTCGATGGGCGAGGCGCTCCAGATCATGACCGAGCGGCACTTCCGCCACCTCCCGGTGGTCGACGAGAACGACCGCGTGCTCGGCCTTCTCTCGATTCGCAACCTGCTCCACAACCGGGTCGACAAGCTCTCCCAGGAGCTCGATTCGGTCGTCGCCTTCTTCACTTCCGACGCCGGGGGCGGGTGAACGTGAAGAGCTTTCGAAAGACGCTCACCTTCGAAATCCCCGAGCGGATGGGATTCGAGAACATTACCCCGGCGGTAGAGACCGCCGTCCGGGAGAGCGGGATCCGCGAAGGGCTGTGCCTGGTGAACGCCATGCACATCACCGCCTCGGTCTTCATCAACGACGACGAGCCGGGCCTTCACGAAGACTACAAGCGTTGGCTCGAATGGCTCGCCCCGTTCGACCCGAGCCCCGAGAAGTATCACCACAACCGCACCGGCGAGGACAACGGAGACGCACACCACAAGCGCCAGGTCATGGGCCGCGAGGTCGTCGTCGCCGTCACCGAGGGGAAGCTCGACTTCGGCCCCTGGGAGCAGATCTTCTACGGCGAGTTCGACGGCCGCCGCGCGAAGCGGGTGCTGATCAAGATCATCGGGGACTGATCGCGCATCAATCAGCGCAGAAAAGGGCGCGAGGCCCGTTTCGCTGTGTTAGTCTACGAGCGAGGCGATGAAAGATCCCGTTCCCATAGGCCCCATAAGTACGTGCCATGCCGCTCACCCGGACTCCGCTGCTCTCCGAGACCGTGCGGAAGCTCGTCGCCCGGGGCGCCTACGTCAACGCGTTCAACATCCTCAATCGTCTCCACCCCGCTGACGTCGCCGGCATCCTCGGCGATCTCCCCGACCACCTCCGGCGAGAAGCGTTCAAGACCCTTCACAAGCGGAACCTGACCCTCGCGGGCGCGGCGCTCTCCGAGCTCGGGCCGGACCGGGGTTCGTCGATCCTCTCCGAGTTGTCCCCGCAGGAGATCTCCGAGCTCCTGCAGGAGCTCGATCCCGACGATGCCGCGCCCTTCCTGGCGCGGCTGCCACAGGAG
>DAISKN010000147.1:0-12035 GCA_036820975.1 Acidobacteriota bacterium
CCCCGAGCGACGGGTCGCGCGAGCCGCGCGCTTTGATATTCTGGAGCCGCATGCGCGCCCTGGTCCCAGCGGTCCTCTGCATTCTCGCCTCGTCCTCCTGCAAGCGCGAGATCGTCCCCGAGGCCTACGTCCCCACGGGAGCCCACGACGCCTACCGGCACGCCCTTTCCCAGGCGGGACTGGACCGAACCGCCCTCGGGCGCGACTGGGCGAAAGCGGCGGAGTTCGCGCTTCGCCACCCGACCCAGGTCGCGGCGCCGTTCGAGGAGACGTTCTACGTCGATTCCGGGGAGGCGTTCGCGCTCGGCTACCGGTTCTCGGTGAAGCGCGGACAGCGAACGGAAGTGAAGCTCGACATCGACCCGCCGTCCGATTGGCGAATCTTTCTCGATCTCTTCCGCGGGGTGGAGGAGGGCGACGAGGGACCGGAGCCCGTGGCGACGGGAGGCGAAGGCGATTTCCGGCTCGCCTTCGAGCCCCGCAAGGACGGCGACTACCTCCTCCGCGTGCAGTCGGAGCTCCTCCGCGGCGGGAGCTGTACTCTCGTCATCCGCAACGTGGCGTCCCTCGAGTTCCCGGTCGAGGGACTGGGAAGCCACGCGATCGGGAGCTCCTTCGGAGCCCCGCGAGAGGGCGGCCTGCGTTCTCATCACGGTGTCGACATATTCGCGCCGCGGGGCACGGAAGTGCGCGCGACGTCGCGCGCGCGCGTGCGACGCGTGGACGAATGGAAGCTCGGAGGCCGGGTGATCTGGCTGGAGGATCCCGAGCGGGAGCTGAGGCTCTACTTCGCTCACCTCGAGACCCAGGAGGTCCTCGAGGGAACCTGGGTGGCGCCGGGAGACCGCATCGGAACGGTGGGAAACAGCGGCAACGCGCGGACGACGCCGCCACATCTGCACTTCGGAATCTACGTCCGCGGAGAAGGGCCGATCGACCCTCACCCCTTTCTGCACCAGCCGTCCTCGAGCCTTCCGCCTCTCCGCGTGGATCGCGAGTGGCTCGGCGGATGGGTTGAAACCGGTGCCAACGGCGCGCCGCTGCACGCGAGTCCCCCTCACGACCGGGGCGCCGGCGAGGCTCCGCTGGTCGAGCTCCCCCCCGGAACTCCCCTTCGAGTCTGGGGCGCCACCGGGTCGATTCTGCGCGTGGAGATTCCGGGGGGCATGATCGGTTTCGTGGCCTCGAAGGAGACCGAGCTCCTCGAGGCTGCGCCCAGAGGATTTCCCCCCGGAGCGCGAGGGGAAAACCCCTCACCTCAGGTCACTGGCGAGTAGCCGCAAAGCCTCCTATCCTTGCTTCCATGTTCGCGGCTCACGCCGGCGCCGACCGGGTCGGAACCTTCTCCCCCGTCGTCCTCACGCGGATTCTGAAGCGGACCGCGGACGAGGGGCGCTCGGGTGCGCTCCAGGTGGTTTCCGGCCCTTCCCTCAAGACCATCCATTTCGACAACGGCTCGGTCCGGTTCGCGGCGAGCAACGTCCGCAAGGACCGCCTCGGGGAGAGCATGCTCGCCCACGAGTTCATCTCGAGGGAAGACTACGAGCGCGCGGCCGAGAAGATGAAGAACGACCGGTGCCGATTCGGCGAGGCCCTGGTCTCGCTCGGCCGCCTCACCGAGGAGGAAGTGCACCGGGAGCTCGCCATCCAGGTGCAGCGGATCGTGCTCTCCCTGTTTCGAACTCCCGCGGGGACGTACAGCTACGACGACTCCCTCCTCGACGCGGCCATCGCATCGGCTCTGCCCTTCGGGCTCCCGGTGCCGCCCCTGATGCTCAAGGGTCTGCGGGCGATCGACGACGGAAAGCTGATTCTTTCGGTTTTGCCTCCCTCGACCACCCGCGTCCGCGTCGCCGCCGCTCCGCCGAAGGGAGCGCCCCTCAAGAAGCTCTCGGAGGGGGAACGTTCGGTTCTCGAGATCGCGGGCGAGGGAACCGAGATCGGAGACATCGTCCGACGGTGCGAGCTCGGCCGTAGCGCCGCGTTCCGAAGCTGCTTCATTCTGCTTTCCCTGGGCTTGCTCGAGCCGATTCCCGACGACGTCGCGCCGGAGGCGGTCTCCGCCGCCGAGCCGCGCGCGCCCGTCGAGCCCGTCGAGGCCATCGAGATCCCCGAGCCCTGCCGCGACCTCATCGTCGCGCAGTTCGACAAGCTCTCGATGGTGAGCGAGCGCGACCTCCTGGGCATCCGGGGGGACGCGAGCCACGAGCAGGCGTCCGAAGCTTACGAGGCGCTCAAGGCCGAATGGGCGGAGGTCCGCGAGCAGACCCGGAACGAATCGCTCCTGGACAAGGTCGATGCCATCCAGCTCCAGCTGGCGACGGCGTACGCCAGGGTCCGGATGGAGCTCGACAACCGGACGATCGAGAAACCGGCGCCCGAGCCCCGGGACTTCGGCCGCCGCGAGCGCGTCGAGCAGCTCGCGCGCGACGCCCGACTCCACGTCCAGGTGAAGGACTGGAGCGGCGCGGTTCCGCTCCTCATCGAGCTCGTCGCGCTCGAGCCTCAGCGGGCGGAGTTCCAGGCCCTTCTCGGGAAGACGATGCAGCATAGTCCCTCCATGAGGAAGAACGCCGAGCAGCATCTGCTCGAGGCGGTGATGCTCGCTCCCCGGGACGTTTCGATGCGGCTCGAGCTCGCCCGCTACTACTTGACCGGCTCCAACCGATCCCGGGCCCGCGGCGAGATCCAGGCGGTCCTCGGGATGGACCCGGACAACGCGGAAGCGCAGCGACTCCTGGCCTCGCTTCGCGACCCCACCCCGATGCAGAAGCTGTTCAATAAAGTCTTCCGCTGATTCATCGGTCATCAAGTCCCCCTCCTTGGATTTTCCCGCGGTGACTCGGCTACCATTGCCGGGCCATGCAACCTCGAAAGCTGCGGGTAGCGGTTCTGGGCGCGGGTAAGTGGGCCGAGCACGCTCACGTTCCGGGATGGAAACGCGACCCACGAGTCGAAGTCGTCGTCCTCGCGGACGTGGTGCGGGAGCGCGCGGAAGAGCTCGGAAGACAGCTTTCGATCTCCGAGGTGACCACCGACTGGCAGGCGGCGGTCTCGCGGCCGGATGTCGACGTCGTCGACGTGGTGACGCCGTCTTCTACTCACTTCGAGCTCGCGATGGCCGCGCTCGAGTCGGGTAAGCACGTTCTTTGCGAGAAGCCGGTCGCCTACGACTACCGGGAGACTCGAAGAGCATCGGAGCTCGCCCGGGAAAAGGGTCTCAAGACCAAGCTCGGGTTCACGTTCCGCTACAGCCCCGGGGTTCAGTACGCGCGGTCGCTTCTCGACGAGGGCTTCGTCGGCCGGGTTTTCTTTTTCAACGGCTACGAGCAGAACTCCCAATGGCTCGATCCCGGGGAGCCTCTCCGCCAGGCGGATCCCGAGGCCGACCCGAGCGTCCTCCAGACGTCGTCTCTCGAAGGCTACGGAGCTCCGATCATCGACATCGGCCACTGGTGGGTCGGCGCCGACCTCTCGCGGGTGGTCGGGGTGATGACCAACTTCATCCCCGAAAGACGGGTGCGCGGGCTCGAGGGGATGAGGCGCATGAACATCGACGACGGCGACATCTTCATCGGGGAGCACGTGAACGGCGCCCTGACGTCGATCCAGACGAGCTTCGTCACCATCGGGAACTACCCGGGCGTCGAAGCCCGGGTCTACGGGGAGAGGGGCGCCATCATCTGCCGCCTCGTCGAGGAGCGGGGCGTGGCCGAGACCATCCGCGTCGCGACGAAGGACGAGGTCGAGTTTCGCGAGCTCGCGGTCCCCGACCGCTTCTACCCCGCGGGAGGACACGCGCGCGAGTCATGGCGAAGCCTCTTCTACGCCAACCTCATCCGGGATTTCGTCGATGAGATTCTCGAGGGCGGCGCGCGCAGCCAGGGAGGCTTCGAAGACGGCGCGTGGGTCCAGGAGACCATCAACGCGGTGGAGCTTTCGTACCACGAGCGCCGCTGGGTCTCGCTCCCGCTCGGCCCCGGTTGATGCTCGTCCAGACGTGGCTGGACCGCTTCTTCGACGGCTATTATCGCCGCCATCCGGTCGACGCGACGTTCATCGGGCATCACGAGCACGACCACCGGCTTCCCGATTTCTCAGAGGGGGACACGGACGCTCCCGCGGAAGCCGGCTCCCTGCCCGCGGAGGAAATGACTCCCGTCGAGAGGATCGACCTGGAGCTCGCCAGAGGACAGCTCGAGATCGAGCGCTGGGAGCGTCGCTCGGGCCGTTTTCAGGAGCTCAATCCCGCGTGCTACACGGGTGAAGCGATCTTCGGGGTCTTTTCCCTGTTGCTCCGCGAGTTCGCCCCGCGCGACGAGCGATACCAAAAGGCGGCCGAAAGGCTCGCCGCCGTTCCCGCATTCCTCGAGCGGGGAAAGAGGACCCTCCGCGCGGCGCCTCCCTTCTGGACGGCTCGAGCCCTGCGCGAATGCGAGGGGGCGATCGATTTTTTCGACGTGGGGATGGCCCGACTCGAAGACTCCGGAGCTCTCGCGATCCCGGCGGCCGAGGCTCGCCGGGCGTTCGTGTCGTTCCACGAATACCTGGAGCGAGAGCTCGGCGCGGCGCCGGCGGGGGCTCATGCCTGCGGAGAGGAAGCGTTCCTTCTCCTGCTCCGAAAGGCGCACCTGCTAGAGGAATCCGCATCCGCGATCTCGGCGCGCGCGCGCGAGGGGCTCCGTCGATCGGAGGCGGAGCTCGCCGCGGGAGCTCCGAGATTCGGATCGAACGACTATCGGGAGGTGCTCACCCGTCTCGAGGAGATCGGTCCGCGGCCGGAGGAAACTCTCCAGAGGTGCCGGGACCTCTGGGAGGAAAGCCGGGCCTTCGCGATCGACCGCGGGCTCATCACCTGGCCCGACTATCCCCTCGATTTCGTTCCCCAACCGGCGTGGGCGCGGGAGGCGGCTCCCAGGCTCTACTTTCTCTTCTACCGATCGCCCGCGCCCCTCGACGCCCTCCCCCGCATGGACCATCTGGTGCCGCCCGCCGAGTCCGGAATCGCGGAGGCCGTGATCAAGCTGAACCACGTCGTCCACCATGCGGGCCTCGGACACCACGTCCAGAACTGGCACGCCTCGCGGGCTTCCTCCCGCATCGGCCGCATCGCCGCGGTCGACGGTGCGTATCGCATCGCCATGCTCTGCGGAGGCACGATGGCGGAAGGATGGGCGTCCTACGCCACCGATCTGATGGACGAGCAGGGGTTCCTGACCGCGCTCGAGTCCTACGCCGAGCACCACGCCCGCGCCCGGGCCGCCGCTCGCGCCGTCGTGGACATCGAGCTCCACCATGGCCGAATGAGCATCGAGGAAGCGGAGCGATTCTATAGAGAGCACACCAACATGAGCGAGGCCGCCGCCCGCTCCGAGGTGACGAAGAACAGCATGTTTCCAGGCGCGGCCCTCATCTACTTCGTGGGCGGGAACGCGATTCGCGACCTCCGACGCGAGCACGAGGGCCGCCTCGGGCTGCGAAGCTTCCACGACCGCCTTCTCGCCCACGGCTCGATTCCCGTCGCGGCGATCGCGCGCGCGATGGCGCTCGAAACGGGCTGAGGAGCCATTCCGGTTCCGCCTTTTCGGCAGGGTGACCCGCGGTGGATCGGACGCAGGCTAGAATACCGAATCGGCTCGGAACCGCCCCCGAACGACTCCCACTTGAGTATTCCGGGCGGGGCGAGAAGAAGGAGAACGATGAACGTCGATCTCACGTCGGCGTTTCGATCCGAATATCTTCCTCGAAAGGAGGTCTCGAATGGCGAAGCTCCCGAGCGAAGAAAGCCTCTCGCGGGCGGGAAAACTGGTGGAGGGCTACTGCAAGAAATCCGGAACCACGACGCATCCGGAAAAGGAAGTGACGGAGCTGGTGGTGCTGGGTCTCGCGCGCCACATGGACGAGCTCGGAAAGCCGCTCTGCCCGTGCCGGTTCTATCCCGACAAGAAGGAGGAGGTGAAGCACCGGACCTGGATCTGCCCCTGCGACGACATGCAGGTCTACAAGTATTGCCACTGCCTCCTGTTCGTGAACGGGAACGGACAGCCCATCACCGAGCACCTTCCTGCGGATCACGAAGGCCGCGGGATCCATGGCGTCGTCCCCGACCCGACACCCCATCTCGGACGACCGCTGCGGGACAAGGCGGAGGAAAGAGAGAAAGAGCGGAGAGACCGTCCCTCCTAGAGCGCGGGAGGCCTCCCCTCCCGGAGTTCCCTCCGAGCGCTGAAGGATCGGGGCCGAAAACGAGTACAATAGCCGGGTTGGCCCAGCCAGTAGAATGAATGACGTCACAAAAAGATAGTTTCCACTCTCTCGGTTTGTCGCCTGCGACCCTCCAGGGGCTGACCCAGATGGGCTACGAAAAGCCCACTCCGGTTCAGCGCGATACCATCCCCGCCTTTCTCGAAGGACACGACCTCGTGGTGCAGTCCCGCACGGGAACGGGCAAGACCGCGGCCTTCGGAATCCCGATCGTCGAGCGGGTCGACGTCGCCAAGGGGGAGATCCAGGCCCTGGTCCTGACCCCCACCCGCGAGCTGACGGTCCAGGTGCGGGAAGAGATCGCGCAGATCGGCGCGGCGAAGGGCGTGCGGGTCCAGTCCATCTACGGCGGCGACTCGATGGCCGATCAGGTCCGCGGTATCGAGGCGGGGGCGCACGTCGCCGTGGGGACGCCCGGCCGGGTGCTCGACCTCCTGAGACGAGGCGCCCTGCGCCTGGACGCGGCCAGGTACCTGGTGCTCGACGAGGCCGACCGGATGCTCGACATGGGCTTCGCCGTCGAGATGGGCCAGATCATGTCGTTCGTTCCCAAGGAGCGCCAGACGCTGCTGTTCTCCGCCACCGTTCCCCTGGGGATTCGCGGCATCATCTACAACTACCTGAAGGAGCCCCGCTGGGTCCTTCTCTCCGAGGACTTCGCCTACGTCAAGGAAGTCCGCCACACCTACCTCATCACTCCGAGGATGCAGAAGGAAGCCGTCCTGGAAAAGCTCATCGAGTACGATCAGCCCACCTCGTCGATGATCTTCTGCAACACCCGTGAGGAAGTGCGCTCGGTCGCGAACTTCCTCGTGCGCCGCGGGCTCCCGGCGGCGATGATCTCGAGCGATCTCCCCCAGAAGAAGCGCGAGCAGGTGATGGCACGATTCCGCTCCGGCCAGATCCGCCACCTGGTGGCGACGGACGTCGCCGCCCGCGGGATCGACATCGAAGAGCTGTCCCACGTCTTCGTCTATTCCACCCCCGATTCCCCCGAGGCCTACATCCATCGCGCGGGCCGCACGGGCCGGATCGGGCGGGGCGGCGTCGTGGTGTCACTGGTCTCCGCGACCGACCTCATGAGCTTCAATCGCCTGGCGAACCGCTACCACCTCCAGCTCGAAGAGCGATCGGTCCCGACCGAGGAAGAAGTCGAGACGCGGAAGACCGAGCGCCTCGTCGCGCTCCTCGCCCAGGAAGCGAGCGGGGTCTCCGCGGACGACGTGGAGGATCTCCGCAAGGTCGCCGACGCGATCTGCGCTCACCCCGAGCGTCATCGTCTCATCGCCCACCTGATTCAGCGCGACGTCGCCGCGGTCGAGCCGACGGAAGAAGAGCCCGAGGTCCCGGCGGAGCCCGCTCCCTCTTCGGAGTCGAAACCGGGGCAAGGTGAGGGTCAAGGCCAGGGTCAGGGTCAGGGTCAGGGCCAGGGTCCGGGTCAAAGCCGCAGGCGGGGAAGAAGGCGCGGGAGGCGACGCGAGTAGAAGGGGAAGGCCGATGACGAAAGCGATATTGGCGAGCTTTCTTTTTGCCGCAAGCCTCGCCGCAGCGCAGGACGACGCCGTGACTCTCCGCGCCGGGACGCTCATCGACGGAAAAGGCGGGGTGACCCGGGACGCCGTCATCGTCATCGAAGGATCCCGCATCGCGCGCATCGGGGGCGAGCCCAAGGGAACCCTCCACGACCTCTCGCAGCTAACCGTACTTCCCGGGCTCATCGATACCCACGTGCACATCTCCTCCCATTTCGGGAAGGACGGACGCTACACGAACGCGGGCGAGACGCCGGCGCAGTTCATCCTCTACGCCGTGGAGAACGCGTACAAGACGTTGATGGCCGGCTTCACCACGGTGCAGAGCATCGGCGCCCCTCAGGATCTCGATCTACGGGACGCCATCGCCCGCGGCATCGTTCCCGGCCCGCGGATCCTCGCCTCCATCCGCCCGGCGAACGAGAACACCGGCACTCCCGAGCAGATCCGCGCGTTCGTGAGGACGGTGGCCGAGGAGGGCGCGGATCTCATCAAGATCTTCGCTTCCAAGAGCATTCGCGAGGGCGGCGGCCAGACCCTGACCGACGAGCAGATCCAGGCGGGTTGCGACGAGGCGAGAAAGCTCGGCCTCAGGAGCTGGGTTCACGCCCACGCCGCGAGCGCGATGAAGGCCGCGGCGCTCGCGGGCTGCACCGCCGTCACCCACGGAAGCCAGGGAACGGACGAAGTGTTCGCGCTCATGGCGGAGCGCGGGACCTACTTCGAGCCCAACATCGGGCTCGTCTCCCAGAACTACCTCGAGCACAAGGCCCGGTACTTCGGCATCGGCAACTACACCGAGGAGGGCTTCACCTTCATGGAGACGAACATCCCGAGGAAGCTCGACATGTACCAGCGGGCGATGGAGCACGAGAAGCTGAAGCTCCTGATGGGAACCGACGCCACCGCGGGGGCCCACGGCCGAAATGCGGAGGAGATCATCTACCGCATCGAGAAGGCCGGACAGAAGCCGCTCGACGCGATCGCGGGCTCGACCTCCCTCGCGGCGGAGGCTCTGGGCCTCGGAGACGAAGTCGGCACCATCGCTCCGGGGATGCAGGCGGACATCATCGCCGTCGAGGGGAATCCCCTCGTGGACGCGACCGCCCTCCGCAGGATCGCCTTCGTCATGAAGGGCGGAAAGATCTTCCTTAAGTAGTGGAACCTCCGCTCCGTACTGACGGAGTCCTTCCGAACAACCTACCGAGACGTTGCCGGTCAGTTCCGCCCGACGAAACACATGTTCGCTGACCTCCAGAAACTACTTCAGGTTTGGCTTCAGCGGAAATCGCATCACACGAAGTCCCTCGGAATCCTCCACCGCTCCAGCAGTGATCATATTGTTGACATTGCAGTAAACTTAAACGTATACTAGTTTGTATCAAGGGGGGCGTCCTTTGAGCGCAATGGTTCGCATTCGAGACGAGGATCACGAGATGGTCAAGCAGCTGGCGGAAGGAACAGGGATGTCGATTTCCGAGGTGGTCAGTCGTGCGCTCGAGGAGTATCGTCGGAAGCACTTCTTGTACGGCCTTGCCGATGACTTTGCCGCGCTTCGAGTCCGCGACGGGGATTGGGAAGACGAGATCGAAGAACGTCGCGCCTGGGACGGGGTCCTCGGCGACGATATCGAGAGCGAATAGCGTGGTGAAGCCCGCAAGAGGCGAAGTCTGGTTCGTAAATCTCGACCCCACGACCGGCCGGGAGCAGGCGGGAAAGCGGCCGGCCCTCGTGGTATCCGTGAACGAGCTCAATCAGAGCGCAGCGGAACTGGTCGTCGTACTTCCTATCACCAGCCGCGACAAACAGGTGCGCTCGCACGTTCCGGTTGACGACGGCGACGGCGGTCTCACCGCCAGGAGTTTCATCAAGTGCGAAGACATTCGCTCCATCTCCGTCCGGCGCCTGGAACGACGTCTCGGAAGCGTTTCCACCGCAGCACTCGCGGCGGTGGAAGACCGACTCAGGATTCTTCTCGGCCTCTGACGTCGTTCGCCGTCAATTCTTCCGGAAGCGGCTCGTAGCGAACAAAAGGACCGTCGTCCCGATGATCGCGAGCGCCGCGAACTGCCTCGAGAGCGCGGCGAGTCCCGCTCCCTTCAGGAACACCGCGCGCACGATCTCGATGTAGTGGCGGACGGGGTTCGCGAGCGTCGCCCACTGGAAGACCTCGGGCATGCTCGTGACCGGGAACATGAACCCCGAGAGCAGAATCGCGGGCATGAACACCAGGAAGCTCGCCATGAAGGCCTCCTGCTGTGTCGCGGAGATGGTCGAGATGAAGAGGCCGATCGAAAGGGCCGAGAGGATGTAGAGCAAGCTCGCTCCGAGCAGCAGGACGAAGCTCCCGCGGAACGGAACCTGGAACCAGTACAGGGCTACGGCGGTGACGATGGCGAGATCCACGAGCCCGATGACGGCGAAGGGAATGGTCTTTCCCGCGATGAGATCGACCGCGGTCAGCGGGCTCACGCTGAGCTGCTCCAGGGTTCCAATCTCCCGCTCCCTGACCACCGCGAGCGAGGTGAGGAGCAGGCAGATCAGCATGATGAGGGCGCCCACCACCGCGGGAACGTTGTAGTCCCGGCTCTCGAGATTGGGGTTGAACCAAGGTCGATCGGCGAGCTCGATGGGTGCTTCCACCAGGGGATTCTGGCGGCGCGCGAAGTCGGCGACGATGCGCTCCGCATAGCCCTGCGCCACCGAGGCGGTGTTGGAGCTCGTGCCGTCGAGGAGGATCTGGACCCGCGCCTCACCCAAGCGCAAATCCCGCGAAAAGTTCACGGGAATGGTCACGCCCACGACCGCATCTCCCCTCTCGAGCGCTCGCACCAGGTCCTCCGGGCGGTCGGAGCGGCCGACGATTCGAAAGTATCCCGACGCCGTCAGCGAATCGACGAGCTCGCGCGCGGCCCGGCTGCGATCGTGGTCGACGAGGAAGGTCCCGGTGTCGGCGATGTCCGTGGAGACGGCGTAGCCGAAGACCAGGAGCTGGATCACCGGTGCGACGAAGATCACCCGCGCCATCCGGGGATCGCGGAAGATCTGGCGGAACTCCTTGATCACCATCCCGGCGATCCGCTCCGCATGGCCTCTCACGTGAGCTCCTTCCGGAACACCGAGACCGCGGCGACGAAGCCGGCGATGCCGAAGGCGATCATCAGGAGACCCTGACTCCAGAGGACCTCCGGGCCCACGCCCTTGAGGAAGATCCCGCGGGTCACCACCAGGAAATACCGGGCGGGGACGAGATAGGTGAGCCATTCCAGCGCCCGCGGCATGACCTTCACGTCGAACATGAAGCCCGAGAGGAGAAAGGAGGGCAAGTAGGTCGCGACCATCGCGACCTGGGTCGCGAGGACCTGCGAGCGGGTCACGGCGGAGATCAGCATCCCCATTCCCAGCGCCCCCACGAGAAACGCGATCGAGAGTGCCATCAGCAGGAGCGGGCTTCCCCGGAACGGCACCCGGAACAGAAAGACGCCGATGGCGCTCACCGCGACGACGTCGAAGAGGCCGATTCCGACGTAGGGAAGCATTTTCCCGAGCACGACCTCGGTGCGGGTGACGGGAGTGGCGGCGAGCTGCTCCATCGTTCCCCTCTCCCACTCCCGGGCGATGGTGAGAGACGTGAGCATGGCCGCGATAATCATCATGATTACCGCCACCAGACCGGGAACGATCATGTTCCGGCTGGAGAGCTCCTCGTTGTACCAGACCCGGGTCTCCACCCGGATCGGCGGACGCACGCGTCCTCGCTCGAAGGCGATCCGGAGAGAGTAGGACTGAACGATGCCGCGGGCGTAGCCCATGGCGATGTTGGCGGTGTTGGCATCGCTTCCGTCGATGATCGCCTGGATCCGCGCAGTACGTCCTGGAATGGCGGCCCCGAGGTCCCGGCTGAAATCCGGAGGGATGACGAGCACCATGCGCACGGCGCCTCGGTCGATGAGGTCCCGGATCTCGTCCGGGTTTTCGAGAAACCTCGAGAGCCGGAAGTATCGTGAGGATCGGAAGGCGTCGAGAAGCTCGCGGCTCGCCTTCGATCGATCCTGATCGAGCACCGCGGTCTCGATGTCGTCCACGTCCCAGCTGATGGCGTAGCCGAAGAGGATCGTGAGCAGCACCGGAAGGAGGAAGGCCAGAATGAGGCTCCGCACGTCCCGGCGGAGATGCAGAACCTCCTTTCTCGCGACCGCCCGAAGCCGGGTGAGGCTCAATCCACTATCGCTCCCCCCG
>DAISKN010000148.1:0-12005 GCA_036820975.1 Acidobacteriota bacterium
CGTTCTGACCACGATGGCCTCGCTCGCGTCGGCCCAGGCCCCCATCCAGACCTTCTACGTACCGCTTCCGGAGCAAGACATCCTGACCGCGCTCCGCGTGCTCTCGCCCGGCCTCGCCGACACGACGATCCGCACGACTATCGGAATCACTGCCGCGGGTAACGGCACCCTCGTCTACTACGACCACTGGGAAGACGGCTATGAGACGGACATCTCCAATCCCGTCCAGGCGACCTCCGAGGTGTGGGGCGATTCGAACCTCGCGAACGGGGCCCCTCCGGGGTGCGCGCTCGTCGCCTGCGACGTGGTGAACGCCGGCGACGTTTTCATCCTTCAGAACGACGTTTTCGCCGATCCCCGCAACCCGGCCAACATCTTCTACGACGGCCGAGACAAGATTGGCACCACTCTCCTCGTCGCCGTCACACGGGCCGGCTGGCCCGTCCCCACGGGCACCGTTCTCGCGGGCGCGGTGGAAGTCGTTTCCACGAACGACTGGGGAACGCATTACGAAGCGCCGGGCGGCGAAGGCTTCTCCGCGATGTTCGACGACTCCCGGTTCGTCATCATGGCGCAGCGGGCGAACACCATCGTCCGCATCGACCTCGACGACGACGGCGTCGACGACATCGTCCAGGTTCTGGGAGAAGGCCAGAGCTTCGTCGTGGACGGAATCCAGGTCGGAAGCCGCGTCTTGTCGAACCTCCCGGTCCAGGTGACGTTCCTCACGAGCGACATCGGCTCCAACTTCGAGATGCGCTGGTACGGCATGGTTCCCGTCAGCCGTTGGACCGACAGCTACATCGCTCCGGTGTCGACGACCAACGCCGCGATCCCGGCTACCGTGCTTCTTTACAACCCACACGCGACCGCGCTCTCCGTCGACGTGACCACGACGGGCGGCACCACGAACGTCAGCGTCCCGGCGGGAGGGCTGTTCCGCTACACCATGCCCCTCAACTCGGGCGCAATGTTCCAATCCACCGATGGGCGTGTGTTCTTCGCTATCTCCAACAGCGACGACGAGGGTCAGAGGAGCGAATGGGGACACAGTCTTCTTCCGGCTTCCAGCCTGGCGCCGGCGGTAAAGGTTGGTTGGGCTCCGGGGCAGATCACGCCCGGCCCGCCCCCGGCGGAGAACTCGAGCCCGATCTGGGTCACCGCGGCTTCGGCGACCACCCTGAACGTGGATTGGGACGACGACGGGACCGTGGACGCCACCGTGCCTATCGCCGCCTTTCAGTCCGTACGACTCTTCGACACCTCGGACGGCGACCAGACCGGCGCGCGGATCTTCACCACCGATGGAACCCTCATCGCCGCCGCCTGGGGCCAGGATGCGAGCGTATCCTCGCCCGCGGCACCGGCCCTCGACCTCGGAACCCTGGTGCTTCCGGCCCCCGATGTCTCAATCCTCAAGAACAGCTCGCTCGCGAACGACCTCAACGGGAACGGTCTTCTCGATCCCGGGGACACGCTCCTGTACACGCTGTTCGTGTTGAATACCGGCGTGGTGGACGCCGACGACGTCCTCGTCACCGACACGCCGGACCCGTATACCACGTATGCGGTCGGGACGATGGAGATCGGCGGAAGCCCCTATCCCGACGACGTGCCGCCGGCGACGCCGTTCCCCCTGGACGATGCGGGCATCAACCTCGGGACCTTGACTCCGGGACAGAGCGTCACCATCACCTACGAACGGCTGGTGGGGAATCCTCTCCCTTCCCCCGAACAGCAGATCATCAACGTCGCCGAGGTCACGTACGGAACCGGGGTCATCGTTTCCTCCACGAACGTCGGCGCGGTGACACCGCCGCAGTTCACCGTGACCAAGGCGTCGAACCTCTCGAGCCCCGCGCTTCCGGGACAGGTGATCCAGTACACCATCACCATCAACAACTCCACCCCGCTCACGCAGACGGGCATCAGCGTCCTCGATGCGCTTCCCGCCGGCACGAGCTACGTCGCCGAGAGCACCGTCGCCGCCGGCGCCCCGCCCCAGACGGTGCTGGATCTGGTCAACGCCGCGGCCTACGACAACAACGACGGAACCCTGAACTGGGCCGGAGACTGGGTCGAGGGAGGGGAGAACAACGGCGCTGGCGCAGGTGATGTTCGGGTGCTCGCCAACCTGGGCGCGGACCGGCTCGTGGTGGGCGACGACGACAACACCCTGACGCGTTCGGCCAATTTGACGGGGTTCGGATCGGCGTCCCTCAGCTTCTTCGCCAGGCGCGTCGGTCTCGACAGCCTCGCGGAGTACGTCGCGGTGCAACTGTCCGCCAACGGCGGCCCCTTCACCGAGATCGCGCGCTTCGCCGGCCCCACGAACGACGCCGCCTATGGCTTCTACACTTTCGATATCACCCCCTTCCTCTCGGCCAACACCCAGGTTCGTTTCGTTTCTCCCGCCGGCGGCATGGCCGGCGGCGAGCAGGTGTTCTTCGACGACGTGCAGATCTCGAGCCGGACGCCGCGCGCCTTCGCCGACAACTTCAACGCCGTGTCGTTCACCAACAACGACGGCAACCTGATCTGGACGGCGGGCTGGACCGAGATTGGAGAGGCCGGCGGCAACATCGGCCCCGCGGCCGGCGACGTCCGTATCGCCGCCGACGGAGGAGCCAACCGTCTGTTCGTGATGGACGACGACAACGCGCTTCAGCGCCAGGCGGACCTGACCGGGTTTACCTCGGCGACCTTGAGCTTCCTTTATCGGCGGGAGGGTCTGGACAGCGCCGGCGAGTACGTCGCGATTCGCGTCTCCAACAACGGGGGCGCGAGCTTCACCGAGCTCGCCCGGTTCGAGAACGGTGACGACGCCGCATTCATTCCCGTCCAGTTCGACATCACCGCTTTCATCGCCTCGAACACCATGATCGAGCTCCGCTCTCCCGCGGGGGGCATGGCGGGTAGCGATGGAGTTCTCTTCGACAACGTCGTAATCAGCGGCCCGCAGCCGGCGGTCATCGTGAAGACCAATCAGGCGGCGGCGGTGAATCCACTGCTCGACGGGGATCCGCCGAACCTGGTCCTTTCCGGCGACGGATTCTCGCTCGGTCCCGGCGAGTCGATGACCGTCACCTACAGCGTCCAGCTGGACGACCCGCTCGTTCCCTTCCTGCCCTCTATCGTGAACGTGGTCGAGGTCGACAGCGACCAAAGCCTCTCGCCCACCTTCGCGACGAGGCTCGACGCCGTCGCGCCCGGATCCATGGTCGGCGACCGCGTGTGGCTCGACGTGGACGGGGACGGCGTACAGGACGTCGGCGAGGTCGGGCTCTCGAACGTCCGCGTCCGACTCTTCCGCGATCCCGACGGAATCCCTGGAAACGGGGACGAGGTCGCCGCCGGCACCGCCTTTACGGACGGCAACGGTAACTACCTCTTCGATCGCGTCTATCCTTCGACGGGAACGTTCTACGCCGAAGTGGACTCGACGACGCTTCCCGCGGGGCTTCTCGCGTCGCCGGGCAACAACAACGGGCGCGGCCCGTCTCTCACCATCACCGGAAACGACATCTATCTGGGGAACGACTTCGGCTATACCGCCCCCGCGGGGACGGCGGTCGTCGGAGATCGGATCTGGAGCGACGCCGACGGCGACGGCGTGCAGGATCCGGGCGAGATCGGTATCGCGGGCGTCACCGTTCGGCTCATGGCGCCGGGACCGGACGGCCTCTTCGGAAACGGCGACGACGTGATCACGGCGAACACCAGCACCGCTTCCGATGGAACGTATCTGTTCATCGGCGTCGCTCCCGGGGTCTATCGCGTCGACGTGACCGATACCGGCGGTGTCCTCGCGGGGTACGTCCTGACCCTCGGGCCAGAGCCGAGCACCTCGATTCTGCTCGCCGCGGGAGACGTGGACGTCTCGCGCGACTTCGGGTATCGGAACCCCGCTTTGTTCTCGATCGCGAACGCCGTCTGGGACGACGAGGACGGAGACGGGGTTCGGGATCCGGGTGAGGCCGGAATCGGAGGCGTCACCGTGGCCCTTCGCGACTCCGGCGGAAACCTCATCGGGACCGCGGTGACCGATGCCAGCGGGAACTTCCAGTTCTCCGGTCTCGGCAACGGCAACTACACCATCGACCTCACCGACACCGGCGGCCTCCTCACGAACCTTCAGGCCACGACCGCCCCCGCGACCGCGGGACAACTCGCGGTCGCCGTCGCCGGCGCGAACGTTTCCGCGGAGAGCTTCGGCTACCGCAGCCTTGGAACCATCGGCGAGGTGGTCTGGAGCGACTCCGACGGGGACGGGGTCCGCGACCCGGGCGAGCCGGGAATCGGCGGGGTGACGGTGCGCATTATCATCTCGGGCCTCGACGGTTTCTTCGGGACGGCGGACGACGCGGTCATCGCCACCACCACGACCGCGATCGACGGCACCTACCGTTTCACGGGGCTCCCTCAGGCCTATTACCGGGTGCAGGTGACCGACACCGGAAACGTTCTCTCTGGATACGTCCAGACGGGCGATCCCGACGTTCTCCTCGACGAACAGGGGAACTCGCCCTTGCTCGCGGGCGCCGTCGACCTCGGCATGAACTTCGGCTACCAGAACGCGAGCCTGGGCGACGTCTCGGGCTCGGTCTTCGACGACACCGACACCGACGGCGTCCAGGACGCGGGGGAGAACGGAATCACCGGGGTGAGCCTCGATCTCGTGGCCGCGGGACCGGACGGGATCTTCGGGACCATCGACGACCTGGTGGTCGCCACCACGTTCAGCGATGGAGGCGGCAACTACAGCTTCGCCGACGTCCCGAACGGCAGCTATCGCGTCGTGGTCACCGACGTGGGCAACGCGCTCAACGGTTACACCCTCACGAGCGGTCTCGATCAGATTCCGGTGACGGTTGCCGGGCCCGACGTATCGAACGTCGACTTCGGCTACGCGCGGGTCCCGGGAACCGGCACCATCGGAACTCGAGTCTGGCTCGACGCGAACCGCGACGGGGTCATCAACCCCTCCGAGGACGGAATCGGAAACGTCACCGTGAATCTCTACACCCCCGGGCCCGACGGCATCGCCGGAAACGGGGACGACGTTCTCGTGGACACGGTCACTACCGACACCAACGGCTACTACACCTTCACCGGGCTCGGCCCTGGCGACTACTACGTGGACCTGGTCCTGGCGACCCTTCCTCCCGGGCTCGCTGCCACGGTGGGGACCTCCGATCCCACGGGAGTCATCCAGCTCGCGGACGGCCAGGCGTACACCGGAGCCAACTTCGGCTACGCCTCGGCATCGGGGAGCCTGCTCGGGGACGCGGTTTTCTTCGATGCCAACAGCGACGGCTTCCAGGATCCCGGCGAGGCGGGGATTGGCGGCGTGGGAATCACGGTGTCGGGCTCCTCGGGGACGTTCAACGTCGTGACCGATGCCGCGGGACTCTGGCTGGTCGCGGGGCTCGCACCCGGCAACTACACGGTCACGGTGAACACCGCGACGCTTCCGCCGGGCTACAACACCACGCCGACCAACGGACCGGCTTCGAGAAACTTCGCCATCGCCGCCGGCGCGGATTTCCTGAGAGCGGACTTCGGCTTCGACGCCCCCGCGGGCACGACGGGAACGATCGGTGACACCGTCTTCTTCGACACCAACGGCAACGGCGTCCAGAATGGCGGCGAGGGCGGCATCTCCGGAGTGACCGTTAGACTCCTGAACTCGAGCGGCAGCGTCGTCGCCACGACCACCACAGGCGTCAACGGAAGCTACGATTTCGTCGGCGTCCTCCCCGGCGACTACACCGTCGAGGTGACGGACATCTTCGGCGCTCTCGCGGGCCTGAACCTCTCCGCGGGCTCGAACCCCTCCGGGGTCGTCACTCTCGCCGCCGGCGGCGACGTCAATAACGTCGATTTCGGCTACACGTCCTCCGGGGGCGCCGGCTCGATCGGCGGCTTCGTCTGGCATGACACCAGCGGAAACGGAGTAGTCGACGGGATCGAGGCGAGCCTCGGCATCCAGGGCGTCACCCTCCGGCTCTATCTCGACGTCAATGGAAACGGCATCGTGGACGCGGGCGTCGACAACCTGATTCGGACCACGACGACCGACATCATCGGCGAATACCAGATGAACGGCCTTCCGCCGGGTAACTATCTCGTCGATGTGACCGACACCTTCGGCGCGCTCGCCGGGTTCGCCAAGACCACGGGAGCGGCCGGCGTCGACAACAACAGCCAGGCGGATCCCTACGCCATCACGCTCGGATCCGGGACCTCGAACTTCACTGCGGATTTCGGCTATCAAGCGGCGGGCACGAATACCCTGAGCGGCACCACGTTCTTCGACGTCGTCGGCGACGGCCTGCTGAACGGGACCGACACGGGGATCGACTCCGTCACGGTATATCTCTACCGCGACCTCGACGCCGACGGCGTCCTCGACGTCACCGACCCGCGCATCGGAGTCCTGAGCTCGGATGTCAACGGCGACTACGCCTTCACCAACCTCCCCTCGGGAAGCTTCATCGTGGCGGTGGACGTCACAGGAACGTTCCTCCAGAGCTCGTTCCAGACGACCCAGCTCGCGACCGGAGGGGTCCAGCCGGTGACGCTCGCGGGGAACTCCACCGGAAACCACTTCGGCTTCAACATCACGGCCACCCTCGTCACCCTCACGCGGTTCGACGCCTACGAAGAGGGCGGCCGGGTCGTGGTGGAGTGGGTGACGGGAACCGAAGTGGGAACTCTCGGGTTCTATCTCTTCCGGTGGGATCCCATGCAGCGCCGGTACGTGCAGGTCAACGATTCGCTCCTCCCCGGACTGCGCGCGCCGCAGGGCGGCCAGTACCGACTGGTCGACGAGGACGCCCCCGTCCGCGGGTCGCTCGCGTACCTCCTCTTCGAGGCAGAAGAAGGCGGCGGCGAGCGGCGCTACGGGCCGTTCGCACTCCGCCTCGGAGCGCCGAGCGCGTCCCGCGCGCACCTGACGGCCCTCTTCGAGCGCAGAGCCCGGAGTCAGTCGACGGCGTCGGTCGAGCGCGCCGAGAAAGCGCGACAGCGCCGCCTTCTGACCCGAGCCCGGCGCGACCCAGGCGAAATCGGTCGCCGCCTCCGGAACGACGCGGCGATGCGCCTCGAGATCCCGAGCACGGGAGTCTATTTCGTCAGCGCTTCACGCATCGCGACGGAGCTCGGCATCGGCGAGCGGGTGGCGTCCGGTCTCATCGCCATCGGCGGGCTCCGCCTCACGAACCGAGGGGTGCCCGTCGCCTGGCACCCGGCTCCCGCGGGAAGCGGCCTCTACTTCTACGGCGAGGATCTCTCGACGATGTACGCGAGCGAGAACGTCTATTGGCTCGCCGTCGGCCGCGGTCTCAAGGTGAGCTCCGTCGCCGGAGCTCCGACGCTCGACGGGCCCGGATTCCACGTACAGAGCGAGCACCTCGAGCAGGACGCGTTCGCCGCCACTCTCGCTTCGGTCGATCCCGACTCCGACTTCTGGTACTGGTCGTCGTTGATGGCGAGCCTCCCCGCATATCGGACGGGAACCTACGGGTTCCAGGCGAGCGCCGTCGACGGCGGTTCGGGCACGATGGCGACGGTTGCGGTTCACGCCTACGGGGCCACCACGACTCCTCATCGCATCCGGGTCCGCGTGAACGGAAGCTCGGTCGGAGAGGGAACTTTCAGCGGCGCGGTGTCGAGCACAGAACGCTTCGAGCTCGATCCGTCGGTTCTCGTCGAGGGCTCGAACACCATCACCGTCGAGACCGTGCTCGAGAGCGGAGTCGCGTTCGACGTCGTTTATATCGACAGCCTCGACGTCTCGTACCCTCGACGTCACGCCGCGGTCTCGGATCGCGCGGGCTTCACCGCCGTCGGGTCGGGGGCCGTTCACGTGACGGGATTCGCGAGCGACGACGCCCTGGTCCTCGACGTCACCAGCGCGGCAACTCCCGTTCTCGTGAACGGTACGACCCGGGTTGGCGGCGCCGTTCACTTCGAAGCCAGGGCCGGCAACCGGTACTTCGCCTACACCCCCGCGGCGGTCGCCGAGCCCGCGGCGAGCGCGGTGGCTACTCTGAGCTCGCTTCGCTCCGGCGGAGCCGACTACGTCGTGATCTCGCCCGCGAGCCTGAAGGACGCGGCCGGCGAGCTCGCGGCGCATCGCGAGAGCCAGGGCCTGAAGACGCGGGTGGTGACCCTCGAGACCATTCACGACGAGCTCGGCTTCGGCATTCCCTCGCCCCACAACGTCAAGGCGTTCCTGAAGCTCGCTCTGGAGAACTGGCGCCCCGCGCCGCGCTTCGCGGTGCTCGTGGGCAAGGGCACGTACGACTTCAAGGACGTTCAGGCGAAGGGCGACAACCTGATGCCTCCTCTGTTCGCGGCGACGCCCAACGGACTCTACGCCTCGGACAACCGCCTCGCGGACGTCTCCGGCGATGACGGCGTTCCCGATGTCATGATCGGACGCATCCCGGTCCTGAGCGACGAAGAGCTGCGCGGCTACCTCGCGAAGCTCCAGGCTTTCGAAGGGACGGGTCTGGGACGGGCCCTGTTCCTCGCGGACAACCCCGACGTGGCCGGCAACTTCTTCAGTGACAGCGAGCGGCTGGTAGCGCTCCTGCCCCAAGACGTCGACGTCCAGCGCGTCTACCTGTCCCAGCTCCCCCTCGCGCAGGCGCGGCAGGGCCTGGTGACGGCCCTGCAGTCGGGAGTCGGCTACTGGAACTACATCGGCCACGGCGGGCTCGACCGCTTCGCGAGCGAGGGGCTGTTGCTCACTACGGATGTGCCGCTCCTCGGTAACTCGGTGACTCCCATCGTCGCGAGCCTGACCTGCTCGGCGGGACGGTTCGAGATCCCGGGCTGGGACTCCCTGGGCGAGGCGCTGGTGATGAAGGAGGGCGGAGGCGCGGTCGCCGCCTGGACCCCGTCGGGGCTCTCCTACAACTCGCAGGCGTTGATCCTGAACGAAGCCCTGGTGAAGTCCCTGTACGACGGGAACACCGAATACCTGGGAGAAGCGATCCAGAGCGCTCTCGAGACCTTCTCCGAAGAGGGACAGCTCCGGTTCATGCTGTCCATCTACAATCTGCTGGGAGATCCCGCGACGCGCCTTCGCTGATACAGTGGCGGCGTGAAACTGGTTCTCGTCCAGCCTCCGATCGAGGACTTCTACGATACCGACGTGAGGCTGCAGCCCATCGGGCTCGCGTATCTCGCGGGCGCGGTGCGCGAGCGGCTTCCCGGGATCGCGGTCGAGATCCTCGATTTTCACCATGGCTGGGGGCGCCGGTCGCGCCCCTTGCCGAAAGAGCTCTCGTATCTCCGGGAGTACTACGCTCACCACGACGAAAGCCCGTTCTCCACCTTCCACCAGTACTATCGGTTCGGGGCGTCCGACGCCGACATCGCATCCGTGCTGCGTGAGAAGGACCCGGACGTCGTCGGCATATCGAGCCTCTTCACGCCGTACTACCGCGAGGCGCTCGCGGTCGCGCGGATCGCCAAGGAGCAGACCCGGGCGAAAGTCGTCCTGGGAGGCTCCCATGTTTCCGCCGATCCGCATTCGGTCCTGCGAGAGCCGGCGGTGGACTTCGTCGTGACCGGAGAGGGCGAGCGGCCGCTGGTCGAGCTCCTGCGCGCCCTCGCGGCTGGAGCTCCCTGCGCAAGATGGTTCAACTCCGGCGGGGAGCACGAGCCCCCCGAGGAGCTCCCGATTCCGGATCTGAGCTCTCTGCGCCCGGAGAGCTATTGCCTTCGGGGAAAGCCGATGGTCTTTCTCGTCACCTCTCGGAGCTGCCCCCACCGGTGCTCCTTCTGCTCGGTCCATACCACGTTCGGTTTGCGGTACCGGCGAGCCTCGGTTCCGCGGGTCATCGAGGAGATGAAGCTCCGCTACCGGGAAGGCTATCGGGTCTTCGATTTCGAGGACGACAACCTCACCTACTACAAGGACGAGATGAAGGAGCTGTGCCGGGCCATCCGGAGGGAGTTCCCCGAAGGCCCGGAAGGCGCTATCGAGCTCCTCGCCATGAACGGTATCTCGTATCTGAGCCTCGACACCGAGCTCCTCCGGTTGATGAAAGAGGCCGGCTTCTCGCGATTGAACCTCGCGCTCGTGAGCTCCGACACCTCGGTTCTCGAGACCACCAAGCGCCCGCACACCGTCTCTCGGTACGTCGAGGTGGTCGAGGAGGCGCACCGGCTGGGATTCGAGATCACCTCGTACCAGATCCTCGGGCTGCCCTTCGAGTCGCTGGCGAGCATGGTGCAGACCCTCGTCTTCGCCGCGCGCCTGCCCGTGCTCCTGGGCGCCTCGCCGTTCTACCTCACGCCCGGCTCCCCGATTCAGCGACAGCTCGGAGTCGAGCTCACGGAGGCGGACTACTTTCGCGCGCGCCTTACCGCCATGGCCTGGGAGGGCCGCGACTTCACCCGCGACGACGTCTACACCCTCCTGGTGACGACCCGGATCGTGAACTTCCTCAAGACTCGAGGGCGGATCTCCCGCCGGCGGCGACTCGGCGAGGAGCTCCTCGCAACGCTGCTCTCGAACGGAGAGCTCCAGGCGGCGAGCGGGCGGTCCCGGCGCCCTCTAGCGCGCTTCCGCTCCGAGCTTTTCTTCGATGTCTGGAAGCAGCTCGAGTACGTGACCGACCTCGAGGGCCGTCGAATACACGAAGCTCAATGCCCGCCGCAGCCATGGAGCCAGCCCCGTCCCTCGCGCGCCATGAGAACGTCGGCACCCTCGGGGCCCCAGGTTCCGCGCTCGTAGAGCTCCAGGGGCGGACCGTCTCCGCTCTCGAACCCGCGGATGACCGGATCCACGATCTTCCACGAGAGCTCCACCTCGTCCTCTCGAGCGAAGAGTGCGGGGTCGCCGTGCAGCGCGTCCATGAGCAGCCGCTCGTACGCCTCGGGGATCTCGATGCCGTCGAAGTCCTCCGCGTAGTGGAACTCCATGTCGACGGAGCGCAGGGCGGCCACCGTGTCCGGCACCTTGGCCTCGAAACGGAAGTGCATCCCTTCATCGGGCTGGATACAGATCGCGAGGTAGTTGTTTCGGAGACGGGTACCCGCGGGAAGAGGGAAGAGGACGTGGGGAGGACAGCGGAACACGACGAGGATTTCGGAGCGCTTCCCGGCGAGCGCCTTTCCAGAGCGGAGATAGAAAGGCACTCCCTGCCAGCGCCAGTTCTCGATCGAGAGCTTCAGGGCGGCATAGGTCGGCGTCTCGGAGCCCGCTTTCACTCCTTCCGTTTCCCGATACCCCCGGTACTGGCCGCGGACCGAAACGAGCGAGAGTCTCTCAGGGTCGGGGCTCCCGACCGCGGACAGGACCTTCGCCTTCTCGTTGCGGATCGCGTCCGCGTCGAAGGAGTAGGGCGCCTCCATGGCCACGAGGGTCATGAGCTGGAACAGGTGACTCTGAAACATGTCGCGGAGAACGCCGGTCTCGTCGTAGAACGAAGCGCGATGTCCCGCGTCCACGGATTCCGCCACCGTGATCTGGACGTGGTCTACGTAGTTCCGATTCCACAGCGGCTCGAACACGGTGTTGGCGAACCGGAAGAAAAGGATGTTCTGCGCCGTCTCCTTGCCGAGGTAATGATCGATGCGGTAGATCTGCTTCTCCTGAAAGACCGCGCCCACCGCGCGGTTCAGCTTGCGGGCGCTCCCGAGATCGCTTCCGAAGGGCTTTTCGATGACGACGCGCCTTTCCCCTCGCTCTTCCGACGCCATCCCCGATCGACCGAGGTGAGCAACCGTAGGCTCGTAGAGCCGGGGAGCGACGGCGAGGTAGTAGATCCGGTTCGCGTTGCCGGCCTCGAGCTCTCGAAGCCTTCGTTCGAGCACTTCGAAGCTCGCCGGCACCGCCGAGTCACCGGAAAGGTAGAACAGGCGCTCGGCGAAGACGTCCCACATCGAGAGGTCAGCGGATGAGGAGCGAACCGCGTCTTTCATCCGATTTCGGAACTCGTCGTCCGACTGCGGAGTTCGAGAAAAGCCGACGATGCGCACCC
>DAISKN010000149.1:0-12003 GCA_036820975.1 Acidobacteriota bacterium
ACTCATGCCGGGCCCGTCGGCTCGGCGCAGCAGCTCGATTTCGAGCGCAGCGGCCGCCAGGTCTCGGCTACCTGGAACGGGCAGGCGCTTCTCCGGTACACCGACCCGGACCCGTTGCCGGGCCGCGAGGTCGGCTACGGCGTGACCGACTGGTTCGTGCCGCCAGAGAAAGCCGCGGCCGGCGGCACGAACCTGGCGGATTTCACGTTCTCGAGCGCTTGTTCGACCTGCGCTGCGAACTCCGCTGGCAGACTTCCATCTGGCGCGCGCGCGCCCTGTCCGGACACGTACAGGTACTCTCCGTCGCTGACAGCCGGTGAGTCGACTGCACGAACTTCCGGGCGAGAGTGGACCTGCAGCAACAGGAACGCGGTCAGCGGGATCCTCACATAGCGAAGTCTATCGTTTTCACCGGCGCCGTTGAAACGAGCGTTGACATTCCGCTCGACTGCGCACTACCTTGACTGATGCTTCGAATTCTCTGGCTACTTCTCGCGCTTCAAGCCCCGGGTCTGGACCCCCTCGAGCTCCCGGCCGACCTGGTCCTCGTCGACGGCAAGGTGGCGACGATGGAAAAGGCGGGCGACTTCGCCCAGGCGGTCGCGGTGCGCGGCCGGCGCATCGTGCGCGTGGGAACGACCGAGGAGGTCCGCGCGCTGGTCGGCCCCGACACCCGGGTCCTCTCTCTCGGCGGAAAGCTGGTCCTCCCCGGTCTCGTCGACAGCCACGTGCACTTCCTCAGCGGAAGCCTCTCCCTCGACCAGCTCGACGTCTCCCGCGCCGATCTTCCGGAGATTCAGAAGAGGCTCGCCGCTCGGATCCGAACCCGGCCCGAGGAAGCCTGGGTGGTCGGGCGCGGCTGGAGCTACGCGGCGATCCCCGGAAGGCTTCCGAACCGCGCCGATCTCGACGCCGTTTCCAAGGACAAGCCCGTGTTCCTGGTCGCTTATGACGGCCACACCGCCTGGGTGAACAGCAACGCTCTCGAGCTCGCGGGAATCACCGCGGCGACGCCGCAGCCCGAGTTCGGCGAGATCGTCCACGACGAGACGGGGCAGCCGAGCGGCCTTCTGAAGGAAGGCGGGGCGATGAACCTGGTTCGCTCCCGGATTCCCGAGATCACCAAAGACGACAAGCGCCGTGCGCTCCTGCGGGGACTCGCCGAGGCCCGTCGTCTCGGCCTCACCGGGATTCAGAACGCGTCCGGTAACGAGGAGGAGCTCCGCCTCTACCAGGAGCTCGACCGCGAAGGCCTCCTCACCCTTCGAACGATCTCGGCCCTTCGGATGACGCCCGATCTTACGGCCAGCGACTTCGAAAACTACGAGCGGCTGCGCGCTCGTTACTCGAGCGGAAACGTCCGCGCGGGGACGGTCAAGGCATTCATCGACGGGGTCGTCGAGACCCATACCGCGGCGATGCTCGAGCCGTACGCCGACGATCCTTCCCAGCTCGGCGAGACGTCGATGCCCGTCGAAGATCTGGAGCGGCTGGTGCTCGAGTTCGACCGGCGGAAGTTCCAGATCTACGTCCACGCGATCGGAGATCGCGGTGTCCGGGTCACTCTAGACGCCTTCGATCGAGCGCGAAAAGAGAACCCGGAGTGGGACCGACGCCATCGGATCGAGCACATCGAGATGATCGCCACGGAAGACATTCCGAGATTCGGAAGCTCGGGAACCATCGCCGGAATGCAGGCGACTCACTGGTTTCCGACGCCTCAGTCGGAGGACGGCGTCTGGGCCCGCAACGTGGGGCGCGCAAGGCTTCCTCTCGCCTTCAACTGGCAGACGATCGCCGACTCGGGAGGACGGCTGTCCTTCGGGAGCGACTGGCCGGTCGCGACCCTCAACCCGCTCGTCGGCTTGCGGAACGCGACCGCTCGGAAGGACCAGAAGCTCGATCCCTACCGCGCGCTCCGCGCGTATACGGTCGACGCCGCCTACGCCAGCTATACCGAGGACGAGGCCGGCTCCATTCGTCCCGGCAAGCTCGCCGATCTCGTGGTTCTCTCGGAGGACGTCTTCTCCATCGACCCCGCGAGGATCCACGAGGTCCAGGCGCTACTCACGATCTTCGACGGCCGGGTGGTCTATCGCGCGGAGACCGGTCCCGAGTAGACCTCGCGGAGCGAGGCAGAGCCGGAACGGGAGTTCACCGCCGAGGTCCTGGTCTCCGAACCCTCCAGCGCGAAGTGCCGCTCGTACCAGGCGATGCTGCGCTCCATCAGATCGATCTGATGGCCGATCTCGCGGATTCCGTGGCCTTCGCGGGGATAGCGCACCATGATGGTCTCCACCCCAACGTCCTTCAGCGCGATGAAGAACTGCTCCGACTCCGCGATGGGGACGTCGTTGTCGTTCTCGCCGTGCACGAGCATCACCGGAGTCTTCACGTTCGCCACGTGCTTAAGCGCCGATCGCTCCCAGAGCACCTCCATCAGATTATCCTGGTGGGGGAAGGCGCCGAACTCCACCGCGAGGTAGTCGTGGTAGTAGGCCATATAGTTGAAGCTGATGAGGTTTGCGATCCCGTACATGGGAATCGCCGCGCGGAATCGATTCGACTGGGTCACGATCCACATCGAGAGCTGGCCCCCGTAGCTCCCGCCCTGGAGGCCGAGCCTCTCGGGATCGATGAAGCCGTAGCGGCGCACGACGGCATCGACCGCGTACAGGACGTCCTTGGCCTCACCGCCGTCCTGATCCCCGAAGATCGCGTCGGCAAAGCCCTGCCCGTATCCGGTCGAGCCCCGATAGTTCACCTTGAGGGATGCCCATCCTCGAGCGGCGAAGACCTGCGTGCGGTAGTCGAGCTCCGGCCCGTCCTGACCGTGGGGGCCTCCCTTGATGACCGCAATCAACGGGTGCGTGGAGTTCGCGGTCCGCCCGAGGGGTAGGGTCAGAAAAGCCTCGACTTCCTTTCCGTCGAAGCTCCGGAAGGTCACCGACTCGACGGGAGCGACCTCGCGCGTCGCGAGAAAGTCGCGATTCAGGTCCGTGAGCCGCTTCGGCTCCTCGTCTCCCCGCTTGAGGTAGAGCTGGGCCAGATCTCCTTCGGTCGCGGTGCTGTATGCGAGAAGCCCTCCGTCCTGGAGAGACCAGGACGTTCCGCGGCCCCCGAGATCGCGGACCACCGCCTGGGGCGCGGTTCCCGAAAGAGGGAAACGGTAGAGCGTGAGCCGGCCCCTCTCCTGCACGGAGCAAAGGACCGCCCCTCCTTCCGGAGACCAGCCGTGATCCAGCTGGCGGTTGTCGAGGGAAGCACCGAGCTCGCGCCTCTCCTCGCCGTCCGCATCCATCACCCAGACGTGGGTGTCCTCCATTGTCGTCTCCGAGGAGGTGAGGCCCCGTTTCGTTCCCAGGTAGGCGATCGACCGCCCGTCGGGGGACCATTGTGGCTGGTACTCGACGTTCTCCGTCCGCGTGAGCCGGCGCACGGTCCCGTCGGCGACCCTCACGGTGAAGAGGTCGTAGTTGAAGAATCGATCGGGATCCCGCTCCGCGTTCGAAACGAAAAGGATCTCATCCCCGGAGGGAGACCAGTCGATGGAGTGCTCGTATCCATTCCCCTCGGTGAGCTGGCGAAGTCCGGTGCCGTCGACGGAGACGATGAAAATGTGGAGGCGCCGGTTGTCGTTGAACCGGGTCGAGCCCTCCCCCGCGTGGGGTTTATAGAGGTAGCGGGTGATCACGACGGGATCGCCTTCCGCATCCTCCGTCTCCGGACCGGGCACGGCGGAGACGAACGCGAGCGCCCGCCCGTCAGGCGACCAGGCGATCCGCTCTCCGCTGGAAGGCAGGGGATGATTCGTGTCGCGAATCGGAGCGAGGCGCCGAGGCTCGCCCCCGCCTGCGGGTACGACCATGAGGCTCGACTCCTCTCCTGCCGTACCGATGAAGGCGGCCCACTGGCCGTCCGGAGACCACCTTCCATTCGAGCCCCCCTCGTCTTTCGCGAGGAGCGGAGAGGATCTGCCCGAGGCGATGTCCCAGACGAAGATCCGGGTCGCGCCATTCCGGTCGCCCTCCCGGCTCTCGACGGTATAGAGAATCCTCCGGCCGTCGGGCGAAAGCCGTACGCCCTCCACGGAGCGGAGCTCGTGGAGATCCGCGAGCTGGAACCCGCGGCCCTGAGACGCCGCAGGAAGCGCCGGGGTGAGAGCACAGACGAAGGCGATGAGAAGAGGTCCACGGGTCGACGCGCGTAGGAGGATGTTCACCGGCCTGTCCTTTCAGAAAATGAACTTGATGGCGAGCTCCGCCTGGCGATTGTCCCGGGCGGCGAGGATGCGTCCGAAGTTCGCGGAGAGAGCATTGCCGACGCGTCCACCCGAAAACACTCCCTGGAGATTCGTCGTGTTGAGGACGTTGAAGATCTGTGCCATGAGCTCGATCCTGGAACCCCGGCCGAGCTCGACGCGCTTGCTCACCCGCAGGTCGAGAACACTGAGCCGGGAGCTGTCGATCTGGCTCTCGTCGACCGGAGCCAACCCGTTCGCCGCCCGGTACTGATTGACGGCGGCCAGATTCAGATCGCGGCTTCCGGAGTTCCGGGTGGTCCCGGGAACGAGGTCCGCACCGCCCGAGAGCCCCGTGGACGAGGAGAATCCATCCCCGTTCAGGTCCCTCCCCGCGGTGGGGTTCCAGGGAAGCGCGGACCGGTACTGGTAAATCACACCGAGGTTGACGTCGTAGGGGAGGAGGAATGAGCTGCTCGCCACGATCGAGTGACGTCGATCGTTGTTGGAAGGACCCCAGTCGAGGGAGAGATCGAACGGATCGAAGGAGCGGTACAAGGGAAGGCTGTCGTCGCTCTTCGCCAGCGTGTAGGAGACGACGAACTGATAATTTTCGCTGTACCGCTTCTCCATCTTCACGTAGAGCGCCTTGTACTTCAGATTCGCGGTGGACTGGTAGAAGTCGATCCTTCCGAACTCCGCGTCCGGCCGCAAGCCAGTGACCGGGTCGCGAGGGTTCGCGTCGCGGATCTTCCGGTCGCGCAGGGTGTAGTTGTAGATACCGTCGAGGTGGATTGCGAAGTCGCGGGAGAGCTCCCGGGAGTAGCCGACGGTGAACTGCTGGGAGTAGGGCTGCACGTACCCGTTGTCCGCGACCGCGATCGTCGCCGGCCCGGAGACGACGAAGTCGACCGGGTCGCGCCCGCCGTAGGGGTCGGGATACGAGGGATTGGTGATGTCGACGGAGTACACCTGGAAATTCCGAAACTCATCGAGCAGACCGAGCGTCCGCACGTGACCGTAGTAGATTCCGTAGCCCCCTCGCACCACCGATTCCCCATCGCCGGAGACGTCCCAGACCCATCCAATCCGTGGGCCGAAGTTGTTCTTGTCGCCACGCTGGGAGACGTCGATGAGAGGGATCTCGACGGGGAAGATGGAGGGGTCCAGTTCCTCGTTGCAGCAGTTGATGAGGCGTTCCCAGCGAAGGCCGACGTTCATCACCAGGTTCTCCCGAAGCTGCCAGTCGTCCTGCACGAAGAACGCGAGGTACTGGGTAGGCTTTTCCGTGCGGATGGGAGGGAGACTCGCGCTGAACAGAGTCGCATCCGTCAGGTTCGCGATACTGCCGGGGTCGTCCGGGTCGAAGTACTGGTCGGTTCCGAAGGACCAGCTTCCCAGGATGTTGCCCGTGTTCTCCTCCGCGTACTTGTTGTAGCTGTAGTGGGCCCCGAACTTCAGGTTGTGCCGGTCACGGACGAGCGTGAAAGTGTCGCGGAGCTCGTATCGGCTCTCGGGGCCGACTTCGTCGAAGCTGCTTCCCCAGGTCAAAGAGGGGAAGTTGAAGCTCGGGCTGAGCCTGGCGATGCGCTCGGGGGGGAAGCTCCCGGGATCCTTCCATACCGGCGTCCCTCCGGGTGCGATGTAGTACGCGTTCCAGGCGCCCTGAAAACGGAAATCGTTGATGCGATTCGCTCCCGGCAGCCAGCTGTGGCCGACGACGATGCTCTTCCTCGGGGTCTCCTGATCGTAACCGGCCTCGGTCGCCGTCGTTCCGCCGCATCCGCCGCAGGTCAAGAACTCGTCCTCCTGCGCGTAGCGGGCGAAGAGGTTGTTAGCGTTGTCGATCTGGTAGTCGACCCGGCCCACGTACATGTTGCGCTCGAACGGCTGCTCGAAGGTTCCCTCGAGTGCGCCGTACAACTCGGGGAGTCCCGTGTTGACGGTGTAGAACTGCGTCACGTCTGTTCGCTCCGCGGCGAAGAAGAAGTGCATCTTGTCCTTCAGCACCGGTCCACCGATGCTCCCGCCGTACTGGCCGCGCTGGTACTCGGGTTTCTCCGTTTCGAACTCGCCGAGGGCGTTGAGAGCCTTGTCCCGGAAGTAATAGAACCCCGTGCCATGGAAGGCGTTGGTTCCCGACTTCGTGACGACCTGCACGAGCCCCGCCGTCGCGAGGCCGTTCTCCGCGTCGAATCCAGCGTTGCTGACCTTGAACTCCAGGACCGCGTCTTCGGGAAGGTTCTGCCGCGGCTCACCATCCTCCACCCAGTTGTTGGTCATTCCGTCGAGGACATTGCCCGTGGCGTTGAACGCGACGGCGCCTCCCACGTTGACGGTGGGGAAGTAGGGACGGGTTCCGTCCTCCGTCGTTCCCGGCATGAGAAGCGCGAGAGACAGGTACTGCCGGGAGTTGATTGGAAGATCCGCGATCTGCGTCTGCGACACCACGCCGCCGACCGTCGTTCCCTTGGTCTCGACCAGCGGGGACTCTCCGGTCACGGTGACGGTCTCCGCCACCGCTCCCACGGACATCGTGATGTCCCTGATCATTTCGAGGCCGATCCGCATGACGAGATCGCCCCGGATCGCGACCGTCTGGAAGCCGGGCAACTCGGCTGTGATCTCGTAGGGACCTGGATTCAGGTTCGCGAAGAGATACCTCCCGTTGGTTCCGGTCACCTCGGTTCGGGTCACGCCGGTATCGGAGTTCCGGAGCGTCACCGTCACACCGGGGATGACGCCGCCGGATTCGTCGCGCACCGTTCCGGAAATCTCGCCGCCCTGCGCGAACGCCGCGGCGGGAAAGAGCGCCAGAGCCAGAACGAGGAAAGGGCGAACTGGACGAAACCAATCGATTCCGCGCATGGTCGATCTCCTTTGGAGGCCGCCTCGTCGAACGAAGAGGCAGGGCGAAAAACAAGCTTTTCAACTCACTTGGCCCCAGCGAGTCGAACGAGGCGAGACGCTCGGGATCATACGGAGAGAGGGATCCGCCGTCAATGCGCGCCGACGAATAGTCCGCGCAGAGCCGTGATGAAGAGTCGAGGGAACAGGTAGAACGTTGTCTAGGCGGACCCGAGCGCCCGCCGGCGCCACAAGAGATAGACCGGCGGGTAGACTAGCAGCTCCAGAAGGAAAGACGTCACGAGGCCGCCCACCATCGGCGCCGCCACGCGCTTCATCTCGTCCCGGCAAGCTCGCCAACCTGGTGGTTCTCTCGGAGGACGTCTTCTCGATCGACCCCGCGAAGATCCACGAGGTCCAGGCGCTGCTCACGATCTTCGACGGTCGCGTGGTCTATCGGTCGGAAAGCTCTTTCGAGTGAGGGTGGAGGTGGAGGTGGATCGCGGCCCTCTTCGCTTTCCTCAGAGACAGCGAAACACCCGGGGAGGCGCGCCCAGAGCCAGGACGAACGTGCCGACGCTCTCGCGGGTATCGAGCCGAGTGACGCGGAGAGTCATCGTTTCGCCATCGGTAGTCCCCTGATGCAGCGCCGGATAACGGACCGGCTCTTCTCCCTCGATCGACGGACCGCCCTTTCCCGGAACGAACGTGCCTCGCGCTTCGAATCGGCCGCTCGCATCGGGATTCAGCGGCTCGTCGATGGTGCCCGAAGCGCAGTCGTATTCCAGAGTCGCGCCGGCCGCGATGACCGTCAGCCCGATGTGCTCGCCACCCCACTCGCCCAGAAGGTCCGCGGAGGTCCGCGAGTCGGTGCATGCGGCAGCGAAGAGAAGCCCAATCACCGCGAACGGCGGAGAGCAGTGGACCATGAAGTGCAAGTTTAGCCGGTCCCCCCTCCGGAGTGAAGCCAACGCCACAACCTCCGGCTTCAACCTGCTGCGCGCTTTGGAGCTCCATGGGGCGCGCAGTTCCTCAATCGTTGACTCTCTATTTGTAAGACGCGTGCCGGACCCGAACATCCTTGGAATGCGTGATATTGTCAGGGACTTCGGTATGAGCAGGCGCTGTCCGGAGATCTGGAAGAACACCGCCTGGTTTTGCCGGAGCCCCAATAGTTCCATGTCGGCTTGGGCGCTCGGCAGATCGTCCGAGCTGTTCTTGGGGAGCAGCGTAAGCCCGCCCCCAAGTCAGAGAGGGTTTCTGGTGGCGGTTCGGCGACTGGGTTGGCTCGGGGTCACTGGTTTTCTCCTGAATGGCAACTGGGAGTGGCTCCAAACTCCTTTCTATCAGGATGCGACGAAATCCGTGAACGACATCGTCTGGTTCCGGCTTCATTGCACCGTGGGCGACGTTCTGATCCTCCTCGCGTGTGCCCTGGCGGTGACCGGCCTCCGTCGATCCACGAGCTGGCTTGCCAGGCCGCGGATTCTGGATTTCGCTCTCATCACGGCACTCGGCCTCGCGTATACGTCTTTCAGCGAGCACGTGAACCTCGGTCGCGGTACCTGGGCATACTCGGAGCTCATGCCCCTCGTCCCCGGAACGCCCCTAGGGCTGGCACCGCTCGCGCAGTGGCTCGTCTTGCCAACGGCGGCGGTGTGGTTCGCGGCGCGCCTCAGCAGAACGCTGCCCGAGTAGCGTCCGCTCCGGTTCGCGCGCTCTCTCTAGTGCATCAGTTCGCGGGGCCCCACCCCCGCGGCCTGAAGAGACCCCCCTCGGCCAAGTCGCTTCCCGTGCGCAGGTTGAAAAGGATTCCCCGCCACGGCTTCTTTCGGCGATCGTGGCAAAAGCAGCACTAGCTGTTTGAAATCGAGCAGTCACCGGGTTCGGGCTATCATGAGACGGCCATCGAATCAGGCCAAGAAGATGCGCAGGACCAGGAATTATTCGATCTCGACGATTGGATTTCTCGGGTGGCGCGCTCGTTGCACATGCTTTCCAGTGCACCAGCCGCCCAAGGCGGGACGAGCATGAATATCTCGCAAGCCCTGGTAAACTCGCAAGCCCTTTGGGAGCGCCTCCCGAAGCCCCTGCGTGAGACCCTGAGCTTTGTCCGATACCCTACTCGTTCGGCGAGTCAAAACGTATGGCGTGTTCTCGCGCTCGGCGGAGCCATCGCCGTCACGGGAATGGCGCACCACTTGACGCCCATCGAGCTCATCAACCTGCACAATGTCTACCAGCGACTGTATTACCTCCCCATCTTCGCCGGGGCGTACTGGTTCGGGTTCGGAGGGGCGCTCGTCGCTTCCATGCTTTCGGCAGTCAGCTACCTTCCTCACATCCTAATCGATTGGCGGATTATGAGGGGGATTCACGACGAGTATCTGGCCGCCCAGTACGCCGAGATCATCATGTTCCAGGTCGTGGGGTTCGTGGTCGGGCTTCTGGCGCAATCGGAACATCGTCTCCGCCAGCGGCAGGAGAGGACCTCCCGCGAGCTCGCCGACGCCTACCGGGAACTTCGAGAAAGCTTCCAGCACCTGAGCCGTGCCGACCGCCTTTCGTCGCTGGGAGAGCTCTCTGCCGGCGTCGCGCACGAAATCAAGAATCCTCTGGCGTCGATCCAGGGCTCGCTCGAGATCGTAGCCGCCGAGTTCCCCGTCGGACACGCCAAACGAGAATTCGTCGAGATCATGGAAAAGGAGCTCCATCAGCTGAACAGCATCGTGACCGAGTTCCTCGATTTCGCCCGGGTCCCCCGTCCGGTTCGAATGCCGTGCGACGTCCGCGAGATAATCGGTTCGCTCAAGGTTCTTTGCTCCAAAGAAGCGGCACGAAACTCCGTGGAGCTCGCGGTCTCCTCTCCCGAGACGCTCCCGGAGCTGAACCTCGACGCGTCCCAGGTACAGCAAGCGTTGCTCAACGTCGTCCTCAACGGAATCCAGGCGATGCCCGGCGGCGGGAGACTGGATGTCATGCTGATGCGGTCGAACGAAGGGGTCGAAATCGAGATCCGCGACCAGGGCCCCGGTGTCCCACCCGATCAGCGGGCGCGAATCTTCGATCCCTTCTTCACCAGCAAGGCACGGGGAACGGGGCTCGGTCTGCCCATCGCGCAAAAGCTCATCCGGGCCCAAGGGGGAGACATCCGATTGGGAGAGGAGCCCGGGGGACCGGGAGCGGTGTTCGTCATCGAGCTGCCATCAGGGAGAAACAGCCATGAGTGACCGAATCTTGATAGTGGACGACGACGCGAGCTTTCGCCGGGTCGTGGAATTCACCCTCCGGGAGGAAGGATACGAGACCGCCGCGTTCGGCGACGCGGAGGAAGCTCTGCAGTCGTTTCTGGCTTCGGAGTTCTCACTGGTCGTGACCGACATGCTCATGCCTCGACTCACCGGTCTCGACCTCGTCACCCGAATGCAGGCGGTTGCGCCCGAAGTCCCTATCGTGGTCGTGACCGCGCACGCCGAGGTCGACAACGCGGTTGCCGCCATGCGGGAGGGCGCCTTCGACTATCTGCAGAAGCCGGTCAACCGTGACGAGCTCAAGATGGTAGTGCGCCGGGCTCTCGAGTTGGCGAGGCTCAAGCAGGAGTACCGGGAGCTCCGACGGGTCGTCTCGGAGCGTCTTCATTTCGACAAAATGATAGGGGTGTCGAAGGAGGTCCAGAAGGTGTTCGCGACCGCGGCCCAGGCGGCGCGATTCGATTCGACCATCCTGATCCTCGGTGAGAGCGGGACGGGCAAGGAGCTCCTCGCGAAAGCGATCCATTTCAACAGCCCGCGCAAAGATCGGCCCTTCGTCGTCGTGAACTGCGGCGCCATTCCGGCGACTCTCCTGGAATCCGAGCTTTTCGGCCATACCCGAGGGGCGTTCACCGGCGCCATCGCGGACCGCAAGGGCAAGATCGAGGCGGCACAAGGGGGAAGCGTCCTTCTCGACGAAATCGGCGATCTGGAGCTGCAGATCCAGGTGAAGTTACTCAGAGTCCTCCAGGAAAAGGAGATCGACAAGCTGGGGGCCAACCATCCCATCAAGGTAGACGTGCGCATCATCACCGCAACCAACCGCTCGCTCGAGAAGCTCGTTCGCGAGAACAAGTTTCGTGAAGATCTCTACTATCGCCTCAGCGTCATCCCCATCACCGTTCCGCCCCTGCGAGAGCGCCGGGAAGATGTTCCCTTGCTGGCCCACTTTTTTCTCGGTAAGTACGCCCAGAAGTTCGGAAAAGAGCTGTCGCTGGATCGAAAGGTGCTGAAGGTTTTCGATTCCTACGCCTGGCCGGGAAACATCCGGGAACTCGAGAACCTGATGGAGCGTTTGGCGGCGCTCACGGAGGAAGAACACATCACGGTAGAAGATCTGCCCAGCTTCATGACCAGCCCCTTGTCCGAAGTGGGCGAATTCGTCATGAACCTTCCGCCGGACGGCGTTTCGATGGACAAGGTGGAGGAGTACCTTCTGAGGGAGGCGCTTCGGCGAAACGACGGGAATCAGACCCGCGCGGCGAAGTTCCTGCGCATCACGCGGAACACCTTGATCTACCGGATGCAGAAGTACGGCCTCTCGCCGAAGGAAAGCTCGCCTGCGGCCGAGACGGTTCAGGAATCGAAATAGCTCTTAGGTTGCTTCCGCTTCCGCCGGTCCCGGATAACAGGGACACTCGTAGCCCTCGGACAGGTAGCGTCGCACGAAGCGGTCGACGAGCTCCTCCGGGTCCGAGTCATAGACCACTTCGGCACCCGTCGCCTTTCCCAGGGTCGCCTGGAAAGCCGGTACGGCGTCGGCCTCCGCAAGCCGCCCTCGGCTGGCGACCCACTCCTGCCGCCACGTGCCGACATCGGTGATGACGACCACGTGGGCTTCCGTCAAGCCCAGGTGGCGCTTGAAGCACCTGGAGAACAGCTCGT
>DAISKN010000150.1:0-11992 GCA_036820975.1 Acidobacteriota bacterium
AGCGCTGTATTTCAGAGTGTGAACGGGCAGCCTACCGTCTTCTTCAGCGACTTCAACGCCTACAATACAGACGTCACGGGACGGATTCGGGTTTCCACCGGCGCCGGCGACGACGACTATATCGGGTTCGTGCTCGGGTTCGATCCGAACGACACGACGAACGCGGGCGCCGATTACCTCCTCGTGGACTGGAAACAAATCGATCAGCCCTTCGACTTCGGGAGCCCCTCGACCACTCCCGGGACGACTGCGCAGCGTGGCCTGGCCGTCTCCCGGGTCAACGGAATTCCGTTCGCCGATGAGTTCTGGGGCCACGTCGATCAAGCTGGCAATCCGGCGGGCGGACTCGCCGAATTGCAGCGGGGCGCGACCCTCAGCGACACCGGTTGGGTCCACGGAACGGAGTACGAGTTTCGCTTCATCTTTACCCCCACGAACCTCCAGGTGTTCGTCAATGGGGTTCAACAGATCGACGTCGACGGCGCCTTTGCGAACGGACGACTCGGGTTCTACAACTTCTCGCAGCAGTCCGTTACCTACAGCGCCTTCACCGTCGACCCCGCGCCGAATCCGACGCCGGAGCCGGGGACGGTGATGCTGCTGGGAATGGGCATCGCCCTGCTGGCAGGTAGAGCTTCGCGCCGCAAGGCCTGAGCCCCGTACTCGATCGCGCCCTATACTGGCCTCGATGAAGGAGGCCCGGCGCGTCTTTCTGCTCGGAGATGACCACCTGGCGCTCGGGGGCCTTGCGCGGCTCCTCGAAGACTCGGAGGGCTGGGTGGTCGTCTCTAGTCTCGAGGACCTTCCCGACGCGGTGCTCGTCGACTTCGGGGATGGAGAGACCTCCGAGAACGTCCGCTCGCTCGCGCCCCGCTACCCCGTGCTCGCGCTCGTTTCGGAGCCGGCGCGCGCTCGGGAGGCTTTGGCATCGGGCGCCCGCGGCGCCGTCTCGCGAAGAACGAGCGGGCCGAGACTCGCGCGCGCTCTCGATGCTCTCCTCGAAGGCCTCGTGGTCATCGACGAGGACCTGGCCGAGGACACGCTCCGTCCCCCGCAGCGGCCTCTGGGATCGCACGAGACTTTGACGCCTCGCGAGCTCGAGGTTCTGGAGCTCCTCGCCTCGGGCCTTTCCAACAAGGACATCGCCGACCGGCTCGGCGTGAGCTTCCACACCGTGAAGTTCCACGTCAACGCCATCCTCGGGAAGCTCGGCGCCTCGAGCCGTACGGAGGTGGTGGCGCTCGCCGCCCGGGCCGGGCTCCTTCACTTCTGATTCCCAACGACCTGGCCGATCGGTCGGGTGCCGCCCCCTCCTTTCTCCCGATGCCGGCCGGCGGATGGCGGCGCTAATCTCGATTCGAGAAAGGAGTCCGGACAATGGGGCTTGCGAGCTTGAACGAAGAGATTCAGTCCGTGGTGACGAAAGCGGGAGACAGTGTGGTCGAGGTGAGGGCGCGGCGCAGAATGTCGTCCTCGGGTGTCGCCTGGCCGGGAGACGGCCTGGTGGTGACCGCGCTTCACACGGTGGAGGACGAGGAAGGAATCGAGATCCGGACGGCCCACGGTGAAGTGTTTCCCGCGGAGATCGCCGGACGCGATCCTTCGACGGGAATCGCGCTCCTGCGGGCGAGGAAGGGGAGCTTCGCCATCCCCTCATGGGGCGACACGGCGAAGCTCGAGCCGGGAGAGGTCCTCGTCCTCGTGGCCTCGTCGGGCGACGGACGAAGGGTGTCCCTGACGACGGCGAGCGTGGTCGGAGGCGTTTGGACGACGGACCAGGGCGGGCGCATCGAACGCTACGTCGAGACCGATGCCCGCCTCTTTCCCGGGTTCTCCGGGAGTCTGCTCCTCGGGGCGAACGGGCGCGCTCTCGCGATGGCAACCGCGGGGCTCCGCCGTCGAACGCCGCTCGCGATCCCGGTCGAGACGCTTCGGCGCGTGATCGAAAGCCTTCTCGAGCACGGCCAGGTTCGCCGGGGATTCCTCGGAATCACTACCTATCCGATCCGGCTCCCCGACTCCGTGAAATCGCAGCGCGCTGGGCTCCTGGTGCTTTCGGTGCAGGAGGCGAGCCCGGCGGAGAAAGCGGGCCTGTTCCTGGGCGACGTTCTTCTCGGAATCGACGGGCAGAACGTGGATTCCCCCGCCGCGCTCCTTTCGATTCTCGGCGAGGAGCGAATCGGGAAAGCGCTCGAAGCCCGAATTCTCCGTACGGGGAAGGAAGAGAGCGTCTCGGTGGTCGTCGGCTCCAGGAGCTGAACATGGCTCTGGCTCGCGATCTCGACGACGGACTTCTCGACGCCTATTCGCTCGCGGTCACCCGGGTCGCGGAGGACGTCAGCCCGTCGGTGGTGAAGGTCGAAGTCCGGGGAGGATCGCGACCAGCGCGGGGCCGCTCCAGCGGAGGGAGCGGCTCGGGCTTCGTCGTGACCGAGGACGGCTTCATCCTCACGAACAGCCACGTCGTTCACGGCGCACCGTCCATCGAGATCCAGCTCCTCGACGGAAGGAAGGCGCCGGCGACGCTCGTGGGGGACGACCCCGATACCGACCTCGCCGTCGTCCGCATCGGTCTTTCGAGACTGACCCCCGCGCGGCTCGGCGATTCCGGACGCTTGAAGGTTGGTCAACTGGTCGTCGCCATCGGAAATCCCCTCGGATTCCAATGCACGGTGACCGCCGGCGTGGTGAGCGCTCTCGGCCGATCGCTCCGGTCGGTATCGGGACGGCTCATCGAGGGAGTCGTCCAGACGGATGCCGCCTTGAACCCCGGCAATTCCGGCGGGCCGCTCGTCGCGTCGTCGGGCGCCGTCGTAGGGCTCGCGACCGCCGTCATCCTGGGAGCCCAGGGTATCTGCTTCGCCATCCCGAGCAACACCGTCGAGTACGTGGCGGGGCGCTTGATCAAGGACGGACGGATTCGGAGAAGCCAGATCGGAGTGAGGGGCCAGGACGTTCCCCTGGTCGCGCGGCTCAGCCGCTTCCATGACATCTCGGAGGCGAAGGCGGTGCTCGTGGTCGAGGTGGTGAAGGACAGCCCGGCGGCGCGCGCGGGAATTCATGAGGGCGACTTCCTCATCGGCTTCTCCGGCGAGGCGGTCCGAGGCATCGACGATCTCCACCGGCTCCTCACCGAGGAGCGGATCGGCCGGAGGGCCGAAGTCGAGCTTCTTCGAGGAACGGAAAGGAAATCGATTCCCATCGTGCCCGAGGAGAAGCCGGCGGCGGCGTAGCGCGGAGCGTCGCCCTACCGGTATCATGGCCGGCCAGGAGGCCCGCCATGAGGCATTCGCGCCGCACCTTCCTCCAGTCGGTCACGGCTCTCTCCGCAGCCGGGCTCGCGCGCGCGAGCGCGGCCGAGGAGCCTCCCTCGAGCCTTCGGAGCCTCCGGCCCGGCGCGAGCGAGGGCGGGTTCGATCCCTGGCTCGAGATCGACGCCGCCGCCGTCCGCCGGAACGTGAAGGAGAGCGCGAGGCTCGCGGGTGGACGGCCCATCCTCGCGGTCGTGAAGAACAACGCCTACGGCCTCGGCGACGAGCTCCTGGGTCCTCTGCTCGATTCCTGCGACGAGGTCGAAGGCATCGCCTGCGTGCGGGTGCACGAGGCCCTGGCGATGCGCAAGGCCGGCGTCAAGAAGCCCATCCTGAACATGGCCGAGGTGTCCGTCGAGGAGGCGATCGAGCTCGCGCGGCACGACGTCCGTCCCTCCCTCTGGCTCGACGACGCCGGCGAGCGCATGGACCGGGCGGCCGAGAAACTCGGCCGGCCCGTCGCCGCCGAGCTCTATCTCGACTGCGGCATGGGACGGGAAGGGATGCCGGACCACCGCGCGCTTCCCTGGATCGAGGATCTCGCGCGCCGCAAATCGGTCCGCATCGACGGGACCTACATGATGTTCGTCCACGAGCTCGAGTTCGATCGGGAGCAGCTCGCGCGTTTCATGAAGGTGACGGGAGAGGCGAAGAGCAGAAACGTCGCCCTCGGCCGCCTCCACACCGCGCCCACGTACGAGCTCTTCTTCCTCCCCGAGTCGCATCTCGACGCGGTGCGGGTAAGCGGAGCGCTCTTCGGTCTCTACCCGAGCGAGGCGAAGGCCCGGGACATGGCGAAGCTCGAGTCCGTGTTCCGCCTCCGCGCCCGCATCGTCCGGCTCGAGCGCCTGCGTCCCGGAGACAGCGCGAGCTTCGGGCGCCGCTACATCGCGGAGCGCCCCACGTGGCTCGCCCTTCTTCCCGTCGGCCATACGGATGGATACCCGACGGGGGCCGCCTCGCGCTCGAGAGTCCTCATCGGAGGACGACTCTATCCCGTGGTCGCCGTGGTGAGCTCGACCCACACCCTCGTCGAGATCGGCGACGAGAAGACGGTCGAGGTCGGAGACGTCGCGACTCTCATCGGGCCCGACGATCCGGCAATTCACCCGGAAACGATCGCCGAGGAGACGGGTACCGGATACTTCACTCTCATCACCAAGCTCTCGGCGCTCTTACCGCGCCGGCTCGTTTAACGGGAGGCCGCCATGCTGCAAGCCCTGTTCCTGGGAATCGCCCTCGCCGGAGCGCCGTCCGATCGCCTGTCGGTCGAGGATATCTTCAACCTGGAGCTCGCCTCCGATCCCCAGATATCGCCGGACGGGACCCGCGTGGTCTACGTCCGGCAGTTCGCCGACATCATGATGGACCAGAGGCGATCGAATCTCTGGATCGTGAGCTTCGATGGAAAGGACCATCGGCCTCTCACCACGGGGAACTTCAGCGACACCTCGCCCCGCTGGTCTCCCGACGGAACCCAGATCGCCTACGTCTCCGACCGGGACGGCTCTCCGCAGATCTACCGGCGGTGGATGGACAGCGGACAAACGGCGAAGCTTTCGAGCTTGACCTCGGATCCCTCGGGAATCGCCTGGTCGCCGGACGGCAAGTGGATCTCCTTCACCGCTCTCGTTCCCGAAGAGGCTCCAACCGTCAAGGGCATGCCTTCGAGACCCGAGGGCGCCACCTGGGCCGAGCCCGCCCGGGTCATCGACCAGCTCGTCTATCGCTTCAACGGCCCCGGGTATCTGAAGCCCGGCTACCACCACCTCTTCGTTCTTCCCGCGGAAGGAGGCACGCCTCGTCAGATCTCGAGCGGCGATTTCCAGCACGGCGGCGTCGGGTTCCGCGCGACCGAGGCGGTCTGGACTCCGGACAGCAAGCATCTGATCCTTTCCGCCAACCGCCGCCCGAACTACGAGCTCGAGCCCCTCGACACCGACGTGTATGAGTTCTCGCTCGCCGACGGCTCCGTCAGGGCGCTCACCCAGAGGAAAGGGCCCGACCATTCGCCGCAGGTGTCCCCGGACGGACGCCGGATCGCCTACCTCGGTTTCGACGACCGCTACCAGGGATACCAGGTCACGCGACTTTTCGTGATGGCACGCGATGGAAGCGGCGCACGGCCCCTGACCGACAGCCTCGACCGCGACGTCGCCAACATCCGCTGGTCTCCCGACGGGAGCGGCGTCTACTTCACCTCCGACGACCAGGGGAATACCGGATTTCATTTCATGACGCTCGACGGCCCCATCCAGAAGCTCGCGGGGAACCTCGGGGCGAGCTTCAGTGCCTACGGCGGAGGCGGGACCATCTCGATCGCGAAAAACGGCGCCTTCGCGACCACGTACGCCCGTCCCCACGTGCCCGGCGATATCGCCGTCGGCACCGTGGGGAGCTCCGACCTCCGCGTGCTCACCGCGGTGAACGAGGACCTGTTCGCGGCCAAAAGGCTCGGCGAGGTCGAGGAAGTCTGGTACGACTCGTCGAAAGACGGCCGGAAGGTTCAGGGCTGGATCCTGAAGCCGCCGGATTTCGACCCTTCGCGGAAGTATCCGCTGATTCTCGAGATCCACGGGGGGCCGTTCGCGAACTACGGAGATCGCTTCGATATCGAAAAGCAGCTCATGGCCGCCCGCGACTACGTGGTGCTCTACACCAACCCGCGCGGGAGCACCAGCTACGGCAACGATTTCGGAAACCTCATCCACCACGCCTACCCCGGGGACGACTTCTACGATCTCGACTCCGGCGTGGACGCGGTCATCGCCAAGGGCTACATCGACCCCGAGAACGTAATGGTCACGGGCGGAAGCGGCGGCGGAGTCCTGACCTCCTGGATGGTCGGCCGCTCCACGCGATTCCGGGCCGCGGTGACCGTCTACCCGGTCATCAACTGGTACAGCTTCACGTTGACCTCGGACATCGGCAACATGACGAGCAAGTACTGGTTCCCCGGGCTTCCCTGGGATCACGTCGAGCACTACGAGAAGAGATCGCTCCTCTCGGTGGTGAAGAACGTGAAGACCCCGACGATGGTGCTCTGCGGCGAAGAGGACTACCGCACGCCGATGTCGGAGTCCGAGCAGTACTACCAGGCGCTGAAGCTCCTCGGGGTCGAGACGGAGCTGGTGCGGGTCCCGGGAGAGCCGCACGGCATCTCGCGGCGACCGAGCCACCATATCGCGAAGATCCTGAGCATCATCGGCTGGTTCGAGAGACACCGGAAGGGCGCCCCGGACGTGACGCAGCCTTAGTCGGACCAGAGGCTCCCGTCAGCTACCTCGTCGGCGAAACGAGCGACGGGCAGGACGTCGATGCCGTCGCTCGTGCGGAGGGAGCGGGAGCCTCCGTAGACGAGAATGCGACGTACCACGCTCCCGAGCTCGCCGATGGCGCGGAGGCCGGCGAGCATCGTCGTCGAATAGCGGGGGGTCGCCTTCACTTCCACCGCGAGAAGCTGGCGCCCGCGTTTCAAAAGGAAATCCACCTCGACGTTCCTGGCCTGAGCCGGCGCCCAGTAGAAGATCTCGTCGAAGAGATCGCGCTCCTCGGCGTGGGCTCGCAGGAGCATCAGGAGAAAACCCTCGAGGAGCGGCCCGCGCTCCTCGGGAGCCGTGGGGCCGAAGGTCTTCCGCACGGCCCGCACCAGACCGGGGTCGATCCAGAAGAGCTTTGGATGCTTTCTCTCCCGCACCCGGAGCTTGGCCTCGTAGGCGGGGAGACGAAACGTCAGGAGCGTATCTTCGAGGATCTCGAGGTAGCCCTCGACGGTGGTCCGAGCCGTGCCCGAGTCCCGCGCGATCGCCGAGACGTTCACCGTCTGACCGTGGAAAAGCGCGGCCATCGGAAGGAATCTCACGAAGCCGGGAAGGTTCCGAACGAGCGCCTCGGCGCGTATCTCTTCCTTGAGATACATCTGAACGTAGCCTTCGAGAGCGCCTCGGCGATCCGCCGACGACCAGACGACGGGGATACTTCCGAACGCGAGGATCTCGTCCAGACGGAAATCGGCGCCCAGTTCTAGGGGAACGAGCGGAAACATGTGCTTTCGGACCGCTCGCCCCGCCAGAAGGTTGGTGCCCGCCGTCTTGAGCTTTCGCGCGCTCGACCCGAGGAGCGCGAACTTCAGCCCCTTCTCCTCGATGAATCGATGTACCTCGTTCAGAAGGCCCGGAAGCCGCTGCACTTCATCGACGACGACCCACTCCCGCGGCTTCGACGTCCGAAGCTCGGACGCGAACAAGGAGGGGTCGGCGAGGAGCGTCTGAAAGTACCCCTCGTCCAGAAGGTCGAATCGGCGCGCCCCGGCGAGCCGCTTCCGGACCCAGGTGCTCTTTCCGACTCCGCGCGGCCCGAGCAGGAAGAAGCTCCCCCTGGGAACGGTGGCGATGCGGGCGTATCGATTGCTCACCTTGCCGTCATTTTACTATGAAAAATGACGACAGGGTATGCAGCTCTTGGTGCGAAGAAATCACGGCAAATCGAACAGCAGGATCTCCCCTTCCCCGGAACCCTCGATCTGAACTCGAGGCTCGTCGCTCAGCGCCAGACCGTCGCCCTCCGCCAAATCGAGACCGTTGACGCGCACCCCACCCGTAGCGACCTGCACCCACGCGTGTCTTCCCGGGTTCAGCACGTGCTCGACCCGGTCTCCGCTCCGAAGGATCGCGGCGAAGATGGCGACGTCCTGGTGTATCGAGAGCGCTCCCCCTTCACCCCCGCGGGACACGATCCTCCGGAGGACACCCTGCTTCTCGGCGGGGGAGAAGCTACGCTCTTCATAGACCGGGTCGAGCCCGCGGCGCTCGGGAAGAATCCAGATCTGGAGGAAGTGAACGGGCTCGACTTCCGAGGAGTTGAACTCGCTGTGAGTGACGCCTCGGCCCGCGGTCATGCGCTGGACGTCGCCGTAGCGAAGGACCGAGCCCGTCCCCATGCTGTCCCGGTGCTCGAGGGCTCCCTCGAGGACATAGGAGACGATCTCCATGTCGCGGTGGCCGTGGGTCCCGAACCCTTCTCCGGGGGCGACACGGTCGTCGTTCAAGACGCGGAGCACCCGAAAACCCATGTGCTCGGGATGGTGGTAGTCGGCGAACGAGAACGTGTGCCGCGTGTCGAGCCAGCCGTGATGGGCGTGCCCGCGTTCGGCCGCCGGTCTCTTTCTCATCATGCTCCAGTTCCTTTCAACCGACCCGAAGAATGGAGAGCGGCTTGTGGCGAAGAACGTCGAGCGTGACCAGCATGCCCACGAGGGCCACCGCGAACGACGCCGCGAGAATCGCGCCCGCCTGGGCGAGGACGTCTGGGCGAAACGGAATCTCGAGGACGCGCTCGCTCAGGAGGAACGTCAGAACCTGGGCTCCCAGGGAACCGATGGCGCCGGCGAGGGCGCCGAGCGTCCCGTACTCGAGGACCATCATGGCCGCGACCCGGCGGCGGCTGGCGCCGAGCGTCCTGAAGATCGCGGTCTCGTAAGAGCGCTGGTACTTGGTCATCGCGACCGAGCCCAGCAGGATGAGTCCGCCGGAGAGAAGGGCCACGCTCCCGACGACGGTGATCGCGAGCGATACCCGGTCCACGACCTGAGCCAGGTCGTCGAGGATGTCTCTCAGATCCACGATCGAGACGTTGTAGAAGTCCTCGACCAGGTCGCTCTGGAAGCGGGCTCTCTCCATGGGGTCGTTCGGGCCCTTCACGAAGCCGGCGTAGCTGCTCGGGACTCCCTCCAGCCCTCCGGGTCGGAAGACGAACATGAAGCCGCCGTTCCGGGCGTCCGCCCACTCGACCTCGCGGATGCTCGTCACCCGGGCCGCCAACTGCCGCCCCATGATGTCGAAGGTCAAGACGTCTCCGACCTCCATTCCGAAGTCCTCCTTCAGGTTCTCTTCGATGGAGACCTCGGGCTCGGAGGAGTGGCTCTCCGGCCACCATGCGCCCTCCAGGATGCGCTCGTTGTCCTCGAGATGATTTCGGTAGGTGAGGGTGTACTCGCGTCCGAGCCAATCGCGCTCGCGCACTTCCTGGTACGACTCCAGCTGGAGCGTCCGGCCTTCCACCCGGACCACCCTTCCTCTCAGGACGGGAACCAGCTTCACCGTCGACGCGCCGAGGCGGCGCGCGCGCTCTTCGAGAAGGTCCTTCTGATCGGCCTGGATATCGAGGAAGAACAAATCGGGCGCATCCTCGCGCAGCTCCACCGCGAACTGCTCCAGGAGATTCGTCTGTATCCCGCGTATCGCCAGCACGAAGCAGAACCCGACGCCGACGGCGAGAAGAATGACCCGCGTCTGGTTCCCCGGACGGCTCACGTTCAGCACGGCATGGCGCAGCGGGAAATAGGAGCTTCTCGAGAGCGGCGCCACCGCCCGGATGAGGAGGCTCCCGGCGAAATGCAGCGCGACCGAGAGTCCGACGAACGTCGCGGAAACGTAGGCCCCGATGAGGAGAGACTCCGCCTGCCACGAGGCCACCCCCACGAGCGCAAGGACCAGAATCACTCCGGCGGCGAGCTGCATCCGGTCGAGGCTCGCGAGACGCTCCCGCAGGCTCCTCCGGTGAGGCCCGGGCTGAACGCTCTCGGGCCGGAGCAGCCAAAGCGGGCGGACGAGGCGCAGGTGAAGCAGGGGGATGAGCGAGAATAGAACCGAGACCAGGAGTCCGATGGCGATTCCCTGGACGACCGAGGACGCCGTGAGCCCGTACTCCACGTCCTTCACGTCGAGCCCGAGACCCACCGGGATCCAGGCGACGACCAGTCGGGCGAGTCCAAGACCGAGAGCGCATCCGACGACGCTCAAAGCCAGCACCTGAACGACGTAGATCGCGAGCACCTGACGGGTCGTGGCACCGACGCACTTCAGGACGGCGATGCTCTTGAGCTTCTGCGCCACGAAGACCCGGACGACGCTCCAGACGCCGACGCCTCCGAGAATGAGGATCACGAAGCCCGCGAGGCTCAGGTAGCTCTCGCCCCGATTCAACCGCCGGGCGAGCTGGTCGCCGGCCTCTTTATAGGAGCGCACGCGGACGAACTCGTTCGCGAGCGCGCCCTCCAGATCCCAGACGAGATCCTCGAGCTTGTCTTCGTCGACCCGGACCAGGATCTGACGGCGGATACGGCTGGCGTAGTCGAGGATACCGGTCGTTTCGAGGTCGGCGTGGTCGATGAAGACGCGCGGGCCCATGGTGAACATGCTCAGGCTGCGGCCGGCCTCGCGAACCACGACTCCGCGGATCTCGAAGCTCGCCTCCCCGATCCGGATCCGGTCGCCGACGCGGACTCCGAGCCGCGTCAGGAGCTCCGGGCGCACCAGCGCTCCCCGGCCCTTCAGGAGATCGTGCTCGTAGGGTCTCCCGTCCGCGAGCTCCATTCTGCCGTAAAAGGGAAACGCTTCTTCCACCGCCCGAAGCTCGACCATGGTCGTGGCCTTCCGGCTCTCGTCCTCGGGCCGCGCCATGGCGGTAGATTCGACCGATCGCGTGGTCGAGAGCGCGCCGTGCTTCTGGAGCTTCTCGTCGACGATGTACCGGGCGTTGTCGCTGTAGGGCCGGTCGGCCCAGATGAGGAGATCGGCGGCGGTGATGCCCTTCGACTCCTTCATCAACGCCGCGCGCACGCTCTGGATGACGGAGCCGAGCGAGATCATGGCCCCGACGCCGACGGCGATGGAGACGAAGAAGAAGAGGAGCCGCGTCCAGGACGCCCGGAGCTCGCGGGCCGCCATGCGGAGTACGAACTTCATCCTCGCGAAGCCGCGCTGACCAGCGGCACGACGGCGGCGCGCTCGTGGACGCGCTCGATCCGACCCCCCCTCAGGACGAGGACGCGATCCGCTTTACCGGCGAGCTCCTGATCGTGGGTCGCGAGCACGATCGTCGTGCCCCGTCGCTCGTGGATGCCGAGAAGGATCTCGACGATGTGCCGGCCGTTCTCGGCGTCGAGGTTTCCCGTGGGCTCGTCCGCGAGCAGGATGGGAGGTTCGTTCGCGAGCGCCCGCGCGAGAGCGACTCTCTGCTGCTCGCCTCCCGAGAGCTGGGACGGATAGTGGTGCGTTCTTTCGGAAAGGCCCACTTCCCGCAGGAGCTCCCGCGACCGGGCGTCGGCGCCGGCGATGCCCGCGATCTCCATGGGGACGAGGACGTTCTCGAGCGCGGTGAGGGAGGGAAGGAGGTGAAAGAACTGGAAGACGAAGCCGATCTTCGCGCCGCGCAGCCTCGCGAGCGCGTCCTCGTCGAGAGCCGTCAGATCCTCGCCGTCGACCACGACCCGGCCCGACGTCGGCGCGTCGAGGCCGGCGACGAGCCCGAGGAGCGTCGACTTCCCGCTTCCCGAGGGCCCCATGATCGAGAGGAACTGCCCCTTCGGCACCTCCAGGTCGAGGGGATGAAGGCTGGTGAGCTCCTCCGGACCGCTCTGGACGACCTTCGAGACGCTCTCGAGCCGGATCATCGGTCCTTTTCCTGCTGAGGCGGGGGGAGAAGGGGCTCGAGGGCGCGAAAGACGTTCCGGGCGAGAACGCGAGCGCCCTCCGCGTTCGGATGCTTCCCGTCTTCCTGGTTGAGCTCGGCGACGCCGGAGACCCCATCGAGAAGAGACGGAAGAAGCGCCACCTCGTGCTCCCCGGCGAGCGCCGGAAAGACGGCGACGAACTCCTGGAGGTACTGGTCGCGGGCGTCGG
>DAISKN010000151.1:0-11967 GCA_036820975.1 Acidobacteriota bacterium
GCTCGAGCAGCCCGCGAACCCCGCGGACTCCCCGAACCCCTCGAAAGCGCCGTGGTACTTCCTCGGGCTCCAGGAGATGCTGGTGTACTTCGACCCCTGGCTCGCGGGCGTCGTCTTCCCGACGCTCATCATCGTGGGCCTGATGGCGATCCCGTTCATCGACACCAACCCCAAGGGGAACGGCTATTTCACCTTCAAGGAGCGCCGGGCCGAGATCGGGATCTTCCTCTACGGGTTTCTCGTCCTCTGGGTACTCCTGGTGGTCTCGGGGACGTTTCTTCGCGGCCCCAACTGGAACTTCTTCGGTCCCTACGAGTACTGGGACCAGCACCGGGTGGAACCGCTCCTGAACGTGAACGTTTCGGACTTCTTCTGGGTGAAGCTCCTCGGGAGACCGCTCCCGTCGAATCCGATCCTGCGGGAGTTCATCGGAATCATCCTCACCCTGTTCTACGTGGGGGTCCTTCCCGTCGCTATGGCAATGCCCAAGGCAAAGCTCCCGGGATTCCTTCGCTGGTTGAGCCTTCACCGGTACTACGAAAAGATGGGTCCGGCCCGTTATTACCTGGGAGTTTCGCTGTTCCTTCTGATGCTGAGTCTTCCCATCAAGATGTACCTGAGATGGTTCTTCAACCTGAAGTACATCGTGGCGTTCCCGGAGATCTTCTTCAATATTTAGGCTGGAGTCGACCGTGGCCAAACCCGAGCCTGGACACGCATATTTCATCCCGCGGCTGAACATCGTCTTCGGTGTGAGTGCCATAGCGCTCTTCCTCACGACCATCTGGATGGTCTGGGCGGACTACTCTCGCGAGTGGAAGGCGTTTCAGCGGCAGTTCTTCCAGCTGGAGCGGGAGACCACCGAGCGGCAGATCGCGGAAGCCGACAAGCGAGTGAATCAGAGGGACCTCGAGAGGGTGGAGACAGAGCTCGCGGCCGCGACCCAGGAGCTCGAGGCGAGACAGCAGGAGACTCAGGAGCTCGAAGCCACGCTCGGCGGTTTGAACGATCGATGGACTCTGGCGGACGTCGAAGAGCGCCGGCTCAAGGCGCTTTACGACTCCGAGAAGTTCTTCCATGAGGAGGGAGGCCACGCTCCACTGGGAAAGCGCGTCTCGGATGAGGCCCTTCGGGCCCGCGAGACCTCGTTCTTCGCCGCTCGCGAGGAGAGGCTCGGAGTCGAGTTCGAGCGCAGCCAGGCCCAGCGCCAGCTTCGCGACCTGCGCTCGAAGGTCACGGAGCTGAACGGTAAGAAGGCGAGTCTGACGCAGGATGCGGCGCTCCTCCGGAGAAAGCTCAATTCCATCGCCGAGAACTTCCCGAACATCTTCCGGAACCTTCCGGTCGTGGACTTCATCGATCCCAGCATCGAGGTGCAGCAGGTCCTGGTGCGCAACGTCACCGAGGACCTGAACTTCGCCCAGGTGCCGCGCATCGACCGCTGCCAGACCTGCCACCTGGGAATCGACAACCCGACCTACGTGGACGCGCCGCAGCCGTTCCGGACGCATCCCAACCTCGATCTCTACGTAGCCCCCGAATCGAAGCACCCTCGCGACGATTTCGGCTGCACTTCGTGCCACGAGGGGCGCGGCCGCGCCATCACCTTCACCGGGGTGAACCACACTCCGCGCACCGAGGAGCAGCGGCACGAATGGGAGCAGAAGTACGGCTGGAAGGAAGACCACTACTGGGACAAGCCGATGTACCCGAACGGCTACGCCGAGGCGGGCTGTCTGCGGTGCCACAAGGACCAGGTCCTTCTGCCGGGAGCCACGGACTTCAATCAGTCGCGGATGCTCTACGAGCAGGCCGGATGCTGGGGTTGCCACAACACCACCGGCTACGAAGACCGGCGGAAGGTGGGCCCGAACCTCCAGCACATCGGGTCCAAGACCACCGAGGACTGGGCTCTCCGGTGGGTGAAGGACCCGAAGAGCTTCAAGACCGCGAACTACATGCCGCGGTTCTGGAACCTCGAGAACAACCTCGACTCCGAGATCGGCGCGCGCAACGCCACCGAGGTCGCCGCGATCGTCTCCTACGTTTTCTCGAAATCGAAGCCCTTGAGCTACGGCCCGGTTCCGAGCGGCGATGCCGCGAGCGGCAAGGCGCTCTTCGAACGGGTGGGCTGCCAGGGCTGTCACATCGCCGAGGAGACGGATCTCGAGAACGTCGACTTCTATCGGAGGAAAGGGCCGAGCCTCGCCGGCGTCGGAAGCAAAGTCAACCGGGAGTTCCTGTTCAACTGGGTCAAGAATCCGAAGCACTACTGGGAACAGACCTTCATGCCGGACCTGAGGCTCACCGATGGCGAGGCGGCGGACATCACCGCCTACCTGATGGACTCGAAGAACCCGGCGTTCGAAGCCCTGTCCGTTCCCCGGATCGACGACGCCGCCCTCGACGAGATCACCCTCGAGTTCCTGCGCACCAGTCTTCCGCTGGCCCAGGCCGAGGAGCGTCTCTCCGGGATGTCGCGCGACGAGAAGACGCTCCTGTCCGGAGAGCGATTGATCCTTCGCTACGGCTGCTTCGGCTGCCACGACATCGAGGGCTTCGAGAACGCGCAGAAGATCGGAGTCGACCTCTCGACCTGGGGCTCGAAGATGGTCACGAGGCTCGATTTCGCGTACGTGGACATCGAGCACACCCGAAAGGCCTGGCTCGAGCAGAAGCTGAGGGCGCCCCGGAGCTACGACGTCGGAAAGGTCAAGAGCCCTCCGGAGAAGCTCAAGATGGGCTACTTCGGTTTTACCGACGCCGAGATCGAGGACATCTCGAGAAACGTTCTGTCTCTGGTGCGCGACGAGCTTCCCCGCGAGGCGAGGAAGAACCTGAGGCCGAACGAGGCCTACGGAGAGCGGGCGCGCCGGCTCATCCACGAGTACAACTGCCGCGGGTGCCACATCATCGATGGGTTCGGCGGCGGAATCTACCAGACCATCGCCGACACCGGGTTGAGGCCTCCTAACTTGAATACACAGGGGGCCCGGACCCAGGCAGACTGGCTCTTTTCCTTCCTCAAGGCGCCGTCGACCGTCCGGTTCTGGCTGAACGTGCGCATGCCGACTTTTCACTTCGCCGACGAAGAGGCCAACCGGCTGGTGCAGGGATTCATGGCGATCGAAGGGACGGATCCGTTCGAGACCGCCGCCGAGCAACAGGCGGATCCCGCCCTCGTTCGCACCGGAGACCAGCTCCTGGTGCGCCTCCAGTGCGAGCGCTGCCACATCGCTTCCGCCGCCGGGACCATGGAAGCCTCGCAGCTCGCTCCGAGCTTCCGCCTGTCGGGAGAGAGGCTTCGGGAGGAATGGATCGTGGACTGGATGCGAGATCCGCAGTCGATCACCCCGGGGACGCAGATGCCCCAGTTCTGGCCGACGGATGAGGCCGGGAACCGAATCACGCCGCTTCCCGACGTCCTCGGCGGAGATGCCGAGGCGCAGATGCGCGCGGTCGCGGCCTATATCATGAGGTATACGCGGTAATGGCAGACGAAAGCGGCAAGCCCTACGGCAACCACGGGATGGCCATGGCCGTCTCCATCTGGGGGATCATCCTGGTCTCCGTATTCTTCTTCTTCAAGTACCAGGTCCCGGAGCTCGCTTCCGATCGAACGGGGCTGGACACTCTCTACTACGTCATCCTCGGGATCACCGGCGCGGCCTACGTGCTCGTGCAGTTCTTTCTCGGTCTGTATATCTGGCGGTTTCGGTACCGGGAGGGAGCTCAGGGAAGCTACTGGCACGAGAGCCACAAGGTCGAAATGGTCTGGACGCTCGGGACGGCGGTGGTGCTCCTCCCGATCGTATTCTCCGGTCTCGCGCTCTGGACCCGCGTCCAGGCGGCGCCTCCCGACGACGCCATCGTGGTGGAGGCGGTGGGCGCGCAGTTCCAGTGGGACTTTCGCTATCCCGGCGCCGACGGGCGGTTCGGCGCGTTTCGCCCCGAGCTGTACTCTCTGTCGAACTCGCTCGGAGTCGATCCGGAGGACGCGGCCGCGGCCGACGACTTCTTCCGCACCAACCAGCTGGTCCTGCCGGTGAACCGGCCCGCCCATATCCGGCTGCGGTCGAAAGACCTGCAGCACGCGTTCTTCCTTCCGAACTTCCGGGTGAAGCAGGACCTCGTTCCCGGCATGGCGACTTCGGTCACGTTCACGCCCGTCAAGGTGGGGGAGTACGAGATCGCCTGCGCCGAGCTCTGCGGACTCGGGCACTATCGCATGCGCGCCTTTCTCAGCGTGATGAGCGAGGCCGACTATCAGAACTGGCTGTCGGAGCAGGCGGCGGCGACCGCGGCTTCCGTGAGTCCGTAGCAGGCTGCCGAACGATGAAACCGCACCCTGCGCGAACGGCCCGCCTTCGCAAAGCTACGGCGGGTCCGCCGAAGCCCGAAGGGCGTAGGCGGAAGCGAGCATCAAGGTCGAAAAAGGAGAGGATGGCATGAGCGAAGGTCATGACGGCCACGGCCACGGCAAGCAGAGCTTCATAAGCACCTACATCTTCAGCTTCGATCACAAGATGATTGGAAAGCAGTACCTGACCCTCGCCATGATGATGGCCCTCGTGGGAGGGACTCTCGCGATGCTGATCCGACTGCAGCTCGGCTGGCCGGGCACGCAGTGGCCCCTGGTCGAGAAATTCTTCCCCGTGGGGATGTCGAGCGGGGTGATGACCCCCGAGTTCTACATCATGTTGTTCACGATGCACGGCACCATCATGGTGTTCTTCGTGCTGTCCCTGGCGCCGGTCTCGGGATTCGGGAATTTTCTCATCCCGCTCCAGATCGGGGCGCGCGACATGGCGTTTCCCTTCCTGAACATGCTTTCGTTCTGGACGGTGCTTCCGGGAGCGATCATCATCCTGATCTCGTTCCTGGTCGAGGGCGGCGCCTCCGCTTCGGGATGGACCGCCAATCCCCCGCTCTCGGCGATTCGTTCAGCGATTCCCGGATCGGGAACCGGTCAAACCCTCTGGATCGTGGGGATGATCTTCTTCGTCGCCTCGTTCACCATGGGCGGCCTCAACTTCGTGGTGACGATCTTCAGCCTCAGGACCAAGGGCCTCTCGATGATGCGCCTGCCGCTCACCACCTGGGCGCAGTTCGTCGTCGGCATCCTAGGGCTGCTGAGCTTCCCCGCTCTCACCGCCGCGGTAATCCTGCTGCTCTTCGATCGCGGCCTGGGCACGAGCTTCTACCTGCCGAAGGGGATCTTCATCGGAGACACGCTCTTCCCCCACGAAGGCGGGGCGCCCCTGCTGTGGCAGCACCTCTTCTGGTTCCTCGGTCATCCCGAGGTCTACATCATCATGCTCCCGGCCATGGGCTTCTCCTCCGACATCATCTCGACCTTCAGCCGCCGGCCGATCTTCGGATACCGGGCGATGGTCTACGCCATCGTCGCCATCGGAGCGCTGAGCTTCGTCGTCTGGGGACATCACATGTTCGTCTCCGGGATGAGCCCGTTTCTCGGAAGCGTCTTCGTCATGACCACTCTAGCCATCGCCATCCCGTCGGCGGTGAAGACGTTCAACTGGCTCGCGACCCTGTGGCAGGCGAGGATTCGGTTCACCACGCCCATGCTCTTCGCCCTGGGCGTGGTCTCGCTCTTCGTGACCGGCGGGCTCACGGGCATCTTTCTCGGCACCAACGCGACCGACATCCAGCTCCACGACACGTACTTCGTCGTCGCCCACTTCCACTTCATCATGGCGGGGGCCGGCCTCTTCGGAGCCCTGGCCGCAGTCTACTACTGGTTCCCGAAGATGTTCGGCCGTTTCATGGGAGAGGGACTTGGGAAGATCCACTTCTGGCTGACGTTCCTCTCCTACTACGGGACGTTCTTCCCGATGCACTACCTCGGGATCGCCGGAATGATGCGCCGGATCTACGACCCGAACACGTACGATTACCTGAAGCCGCTCCAGCCGGTGAACACGTTCATCACGATTTCGGCTTTCGTCCTCGGAGCGGCTCAGCTCATCTTCGTCGCCAACTACTTCTGGAGCATGTACAAGGGCCGCGAGTGCACCGAGTCCAATCCCTGGCAGTCCAACACCCTCGAGTGGTCGACGCCGATTCATCCCGGCCACGGGAACTGGGAGGGCGATCTTCCAGAGGTCCATCGGTGGCCCTACGACTACAGCCACCCGGACTCCAAGGAAGACTTCATTCCGCAGTGGAAGAAGTCCCCGGCAAAGGTGAGCGCGGGGGGATAGCGCCGGAGATGCTTCCCGAGAGAGAGGGAGTTGGAGCGCCCGCCGTGATCGGCAGTCTGGCCGACGTGATGAAGGTCCGCGCGCGCGACTACCTCCAGCTCACGAAAGCGAGACTTTCGCTCACCGTCGTGCTCTCGGGAGTGGTGGGATACTGGCTCGGTGCTTCGACCATCGACCCCGCACACCTTCTCTGGTTCGTCGCGGGAACGCTTCTCGTCGTTGCGGGAGCGAACGCCTTCAATCAGGTCCTGGAGCGTGAGCCCGACGCGCGCATGCGCCGCACCGCCCAGCGTCCGCTTCCCACGGGCCGCATCACCCCGTCGGAGGCGGCCGCCGCCGCGGCTCTGGGCTCTGGCGCCGGGCTTCTCATACTCTTCGTCCAGAACGGTCCGCTGGCCGGCGCGCTCGGCCTCCTCGGTCTGGCGATCTACGTCCTCGTCTACACGCCGATGAAGCGGCGCTCGAGCTGGTCGACACTCCCCGGAGCGATTTCGGGGGCGCTGCCGACGCTGATGGGATTCTCCGCGGCGGCGGGAACGCTTTCGCCGCTCGCCTGGTGTCTCTTCGGAATCCTTTTCTTCTGGCAGTTTCCGCACACCTGGGCCATCGCCGCCACCTACCGCGAGGACTACGAGCGCGTCGGGTATCGCGCTCTCCCGGCGCACGGGGTGGCCGCCGGGACGATTCTGGCTTCGGCGGCTCTTTTCCTCACGAGCCTTCTTCCGTCCATCACCGGCGACGCGAGCACGGTCTATACCGCGGGCGCGCTCGCTCTGGGTCTGGTCTTCCTGATCTCGGCGGTGCGTTTCGGAGACGGCACCCGCCGCGCCCGGGCCACGGCGCTCCTGGCGACGTCCCTTCTCTACCTCCCGCTCATCCTCGCCCTGGTCGCTTTCAGTGGAAGGGGGTTCTGAGATGCCGCAAACGATAACCGAGCCCGTCCCCTCCGGCGGATCCGGAGGAGGCATCGACGTCCTCGAGCCGGGCTTCGGCGACTACGGGAGAGGCGGAGAGGCCGCGCGCCGGATCGAGACCGCGAAGCTCGGGCTCTGGTTCGGAATGGGCACCATCACCATGCTCTTCGCGGCGTTCACGAGCGCGTACATCGTGCGGAGCGCCGGGGGAGACTGGGTGCCCCTCGAGGCGCCGACGATCCTGTGGTGGAACACGGCGATTCTGCTCCTCTCGAGCTTGACCATGGAGATCGCCCGGCGCAGCTTCCACCGCTGGCAGCCAATCAACTTCCGGAAATGGCTCCTGGTCACCGCCGTCCTCGGAGCGGCGTTTCTCGTCGGCCAGCTCTTCGCCTGGCGCGAGCTCGCGTCGCAGGGCATCTACCTCGTGAGCCATCCTCACAGCTCGTTCTTCTACGTCCTCACGGGGATTCACGGGGTACACCTGCTGGCGGGAGTGCTCGTGCTCTTCTACGTGCTCTCCCTCGCGCTCAGATACCGGTTGACGCCGGGCGAGTCGAGCTCGCCCACGATCGCCGCGACCTATTGGCACTTCGTCGACGTCCTCTGGCTCTACCTGATGGTCGTCCTGTTCTATTTGTGATGCGAGCGAAACCTACCCCAGCGAGCAGCGGCGCCTGGTTTTGGCGCTGGGCGTGGGGCCCCAGCGAGCAGCGGCGCCCGGAGGGCGCCTGGTTTTAGCGCTGGGGGTGGGGCCCCAGCGCACTGATTTAAAGGAGGAACTTTCATGAGCAACAGCGCAGCGGCGGCGGCCGCGCCCCTTTTGGACACGCCCGGCACCGCGAGTCCTTTCGGGGTCTCGTGGCAGAAGTTGATGATGTGGATCTTCATCATCACCGACGCTCTCCTGTTCGCCGGTCTCCTGGTGGGCTACGGGGTCGTTCGGATCTCCAGTCCCACCTGGCCCCACCAGGCCGATGCGTTCGACATGAACTACATCACCCTGATGACGTTCACCCTGATCACCTCGAGCGCCACCATGGCCTGCGCCGTCGCCGCGGCGATGGCGGGGAACAAGAAGCACGTCACGATGTTCCTGTGGCTGACGATTCTCGGAGGGTTCGCCTTCCTGGGGATGCAGGTCTACGAGTGGTCTCACTTCATCCACGAAGGGGCCCGCCTCACGAGCAACCCCTGGGGAGTCCCCCAGTTCAGCGCGTCGTTCTTCATCATCACCGGTTTTCACGGAATGCACGTGACCACGGGAGTCACCATCCTCCTGATCGTGGCCATCCGCTCGGCGATGGGAAAGTACTCCGTTCAAGGAGTCGAGAACGCGGGTCTCTACTGGCACTTCGTCGACCTGGTGTGGGTCTTCGTGTTCGCGCTGTTCTATCTCGTTTAGTGGTGTAGTCGGAAGGAGCTGGAGAAAAACCAATGTCGGAACATGCGGAATCGGCCGGCAGCCACGGCTACAAGGGCTATTGGGTTCTATGGGTCATCCTTCTGATGCTCACCGTCGTGATGATTTTCATCGGCGAATCGACCATGCCGAAAGCCCCTCACGCCATCCTGCTCCTCCTCGGCTCGTCGGTCAAAGCGAGCCTGATCATCTTCTTTTACATGCACCTGAAGCTCGAGAACCGGAACCTGATCCTCATCGTTCTCATCGGGATCTTCCTCACCAGCGTCCTCATGTTCGTGGTCCCGGCGTACGACGGAACCCAGTTCCTCGAGCACCGGCTGTTCCGATGAACCCCAGGAGAATCGCCGCGCTCGCGCTGCTACTGACGCTCGCGGCGGCGCTCGTCTACGTCGAGACCGCGTCGGCGCAGTGCGCGATGTGCCGGACCGCCCTGGACCAGGAAGGGGGCCGGGTCGCCGCAGGCTTCAATCGCGGGATCCTGTTCCTCCTGGCGATGCCGTACCTGGTGTTCGGCTCCATCGCGGGGTCCTGGTACTGGAAGCGCCGGAAGTCGGGAGGCGCCCTCGGAACCGAAGGTCCGGCGGAATAGACTTCTCGCCACCGCCGCCTGGTGGCTCCTCGGCTACACCGTTCTCGTCATCCTCTGGGGCGCCTTCGTCCGCGCGACCGGCGCCGGCGCGGGATGCGGGAGCCACTGGCCCCTCTGCAACGGGGTCGTCATTCCCCGAGACCCGACGGTAGAAACACTCATCGAGTTCAGTCATCGGCTTTCGAGCGGACTCCTTGGAATACTGGTGGTCGCGTTCACCGTCTCCCTGTTCCGGATTCTTCCCGCCGGCCATCCCGCGCGGCGATTCGCGGTGGTCTCGCTCCTCCTCGTCGTCGCGGAAGCGCTCATCGGGGCCGGGCTGGTGCGGTTCGAGTGGGTGGCGTCGAACGTTTCCGAGGCGCGAGTCTACGTGATGGCCTTCCACCTGGTGAACACGTTCCTGCTCCTGGCGGCGATGACCCTCACCGCGTGGTTCGCGGGTCAGGTCGGGCCCATCGAGCGAATCCGCGCTTCCGGGGTCGCGGGGGTCTCCGCCGTCGCTCTCCTCGCGGTGCTCGTCGTGGGCGCGAGCGGAGCTGTCACCGCGCTCGGGGACACCCTGGTCTTCACCGCCGGGATCGATCCGGGGGAGTCGCCCCTCGTCGCGAAGCTCGTGGCTTCGCGCTTCTACCATCCGACGACAGCGCTTCTCGCGTTTGCCGCCGTGGCGGCCGTCGTGCTCTGGCTCCGGCCTCGAGTGGGAGAGAGGGCCCGACGCCACGGTGTCACGGCGCTGGCGGTCTTCGCCGCCCAGCTTCTGCTGGGGGCCGTCAACGTCTTTCTCCAAGCGCCGGTCTGGATGCAGCTTGTTCACCTGGCCGCGGCGGATCTCCTCTGGATACTCCTTGTGCTGATGACCGTCGAGAGCTTCATGAGGGCGACGGCGCGGGAAGACTCGCCGTCCGCGATGGCTTAGCTAGCGATGTTACCGGTCTAATCCTTCCGTCTAGATTCCAGCTGAACACGCAACAGCGCGACTTCGGCGGCAAGTTGAGGCACCAGTTCCGCGAGTCGGGCGGGAACGTCCATGCTCGCGCGAATCACGGTGAGCACGACGATCGATCGAGGTGCCACATCGCAAACGAGCCAATGTTTGCTCACACGATGGAACTGGAGCTCGGGCGGCAAGCCGTCCAGGGATCGCAGGATGCCGGGATTATCTGCAATGAGCCGCAGGCTCGACTCGACGTCCTTCAGGTATCGGGTCGCGACGCGCCTGCCCCATTGCGCGGTCGAATAAGCCTCTATCTCGGCCAGGTCCGAGAGTGCCCGTTTCGTGAGGAGCAGCCTGGGGCGCCGCTTCCTCGCTGTCACCTGGCGGTCTTCTTCAGCAAGCTGAACAAGTCACCTCGGAACTCGACGACGCGACCGTCGATGGCATCACGGTACCCGGCAAGGATTCCGTCGCGGGCCGATTCGGCCTCCTGCTGCGCCTTGCGCTGTCGCAACAAATCGCGCACGAACTCGCTGGGCGTCGCGTACATCGTGCCGTCCCCGCAATTGCCGTCGATGAACGCCCTCAGCTCGTCGGTAAGCGAGAGGTTCAAGGTGCTTGACATCGGTACCGCTCCTTTCGTCGTCCTCTCCCAGCTTATCGGGATGCTCGTTTATTGTCAATATTTGCCATCGATTTCTCTTGCAACCAATTACTGCAGCGTCGCCACGAAAGCTTTCGCCTCAGCGTCTACATCGCGTTCCCATTCAGTGAGCAGCTGCTGCAATCGCTGTGCGATATCTTTCCGCCGTGCGAACCAGTCCTGGCGCTCCCCTGGGTCAGCCTTCACGTTGAACAGGAAGCTTCGCGATACCGCGCCATCGATCATCAGTTTCCAGTCGCCGCGGCGAACGGCCTTCTGGTTCATGTTCACAGGACTTGGCCCTGCAGTGCGCCAGAACAAGGTTCGCTCCACCTGCGGGGCCTTCCGCTCGAGAACCGGAAACAGGTTAATGCCTTCGAGTCGCGCATCGGGTGGTACGGGGGTGGCGGTCGCCTCCAGGATCGACGCCGTCAAATCCATCGTAACGCGGACCTGCGTTGAAACCGTGCCTGCAGGGATCCGGCCCGGCCATCGCAACAGCGCCGGCACCCGAATGCCACCTTCCCACGCCGAGAACTTGCGGTGAAAGAGCGGCGCGTTGTGTGACAGCCATACACCGCCGTTGTCATTGGTAAAGATCACGATAGTGTTCTGTTCCAGCCCGCGCGCTCGCAGCGTCTGCAGGATTTCGCCCACGCCACGATCGACACGCTCCATCACCGCTGTGTAGTCGGCACGCGTAGCGCCGGCTGGCGCGGGAGTGCCTGCGGGACGGCCGGGCGGCTGAAACGGGCTGTGGGGCGCGTTGAAGGCGACGTCGATGAAGAACGGCCGCGCCGCATTCTGGCTGATGAACTCGACGGACCGGCGCGTGATGAGATCCGTCATGTACCCGTCTTGCCCGATGAGCGCGTCACCTTCCCAGAGATCCGGCTGCGCCTCGACGAACTGCGCGCCTTCGCCCGGGCGAGTTGTGAAATGCGTGTAGTAGTCGATCGCCGCGCTCTTGTAGCCAAAGAACACGTCGAAACCGTGGGCGCGAGGCGAGAACTCCTGCTTGTAACCCAGGTGCCATTTGCCGACGAGCGCGGTCGCATACCCGTTTTTTTCATCAGCAGCGCCAGCGAATGCGGCAATGGCGGTAACCCCCGGTCAGAACCTGCAAGGCCAGGCGCAGGGCTCACGAACTCGATCCCGTAACGCTGCTGATATCGGCCGGAAATAAGTCCGGCTCGTGTCGGCGTGCAGGACATGGCATTCGCATAGAAATCCGTGA
>DAISKN010000152.1:0-11876 GCA_036820975.1 Acidobacteriota bacterium
TCACCTCCGATCTCAAACTGACCGCCGCCGAGAACCTCGACTTCTACGCGAAGCTCTACAGCGTGCCCGGGGCGCGGCGCCGGAAGCTCGTGCCCGAGCTCCTGGAGTGGATCGGCCTCATCGACTGGCGGGACAAGCTGGTCGGCACCTTCTCCATCGGCATGCGTCGAAGACTCGAAATCGCGCGGTGTCTCGTCCATGGACCGAGCATCATCTTTCTCGACGAGCCCACGACCGGCCTCGACCCCGCGTCGCGGATCTCGATGTGGGAGATGATGTCGCGGGTGAAATCGGAGCGCACCGTCACCGTGTTCCTCACGACGCACTACATGGAGGAGGCGGACGAGCTCTGCGATCGGATCGCGATATTCGACCACGGCACCATCGTGGCGGAAGGGACTCCGTCGGAGCTCAAATCGCAGCTCCCGAGCTCGGAGGTGATCGAGGTGCGCTTCGATTCTCCGCCGGGCGGTTGGGCCGATTCCGTGAGAGCTCTCGCCGGGGTCGAGGACATCGACGAGGAAGAGGGACTCTTTCGAGTTCACAGCAACGACCGCTCCCGCACGCTGGCGGCGGTCGTCGACGCGGCGCGCCTCCGAGGGGTCGCCATTTCCACGATCGCCCTGCGGGACAGCACTCTCGAGGACGTGTTCATCCATTTCACCGGCCGCGCGACCCGCGACGAGACCGGCAAGATACGTTTCGACGCGCGCCTGATCGAGCGTTGAGCATGGCCAATCGAGGCGTGCTTCCTCTCTGGGCGATCATGGAGCGCGATCTCCGGAAGTACTTTCGCAGTCCGGCGATTCTTGCCGCCTCCCTGCTGCTTCCCTTGCTGCAGCTGCTCATCATCGGCTATGCCTTCGGAGGGAAGATTCAAGGGGTCCCTGTGGCTCTCGTCGATCTCGACCGCGGTCCCGAAGCGGTGCGCCTTCGCGAGAAGTTCCACGCCGTCGAGGCCAACGCAAAAACCTTCCGGGTGCGGTCCGAAGAGAGCCTCGACGAGGCCCTGCGGCTCACGCGGGAGGGCGTCGTCGGCGCCACCATCGTGATTCCCGAGGACTACTCCCGCCGCGTCACCCAGGGAAACCGGCCGAAGCTCGGGCTGGTTCTCGACAATACCGACCCGTTCGTCGTCACCACCCTCACCCAGAAAATGGCCGAGATCCTGGACGCGTCGAACCGGGGGGACATCGAGCCGAGGTACCTGAGCCGGGTGAGCCTGGAGGTGGTCGAGATCTTTCCCTACGTGGAGTACATCCAGTATCTGCTTCCGGGGATCATCACTCTCGCCACGTTTTTCTGCGTGCTCATCGGCGGCGGAATCCTCTACATCGACGACAAGGTGCGAGGGATCCACGAAGCCTATCTCGTGAGCCCGATCTCGAAGCTGCAGCTTCTCCTGGGAATGCACCTGGCGGGCATGCTCAAGGGGGCGTTCGCGGGGTCGGTGGTGACCTTCGTCGGCGTGCTCCTCGCCGGGGTGGGCGACGTCCTCACGTTTTCCACGATCGTTCTGGTCTTCGGCTTTACCCTCCTCGTATCGTCGTCCTTCGTGAGTCTCATCTCGCTACTCATGGTCCGCGTCGACGATCCGGTCGTGCCTCGGGTGGTGATTGGCTTCCTCAATACGCTCCTGTTCTTTCCCTCCGGCGCCGTCTACCCGACGTCGAGCTTCCCCAACTGGCTCCAGTGGATCGCGAAGTTCGACCCTTTCACCTACTCGGTGGACGGGTTTCGCGCCGTCCTCCTGAAGCGAGTCGGGTTCACCGCGATCGTCGACGACATCGTCATCCTGGCGGCGATCACCATCGTGTGTTTCAGCGGCGTGCTCCTACTCTTCCAGCGCCGGCTGTAGAACACCACCAGACCACACCCTCACCGATCTCCGCCTCAGGTCGAGGCGCGCGCCGGTGTGTGCCTTCCGCGTAGAGGTCGATTCCGGGTTTCAGGAGGTCGGTGAGTTTCTCCGCGGCGCCATCCTCGCGTCGCAACCGCTGAGGACGGCAGGCACGGAGTTCGAGGAGGGCGAGACGACGGGGACTCGCCCTCTTCCGGCCCTAGGGGTCACGGCTCGGAGAAGAGCAGTAGGTTGGGCGAGCGGTTTCCCAGGCCGCTGAGGCGCCCTTCGGTCGCCGCCGCGAGCAGCGCCGCTTCGACCTCGGCGGGAGAGGCGCCGGGATTCCCTTCCAGATAGAGCGCGGCGACGCCGGCCGCGTGCGGTGAGGCCATCGAGGTGCCGCTCAGTACCTCCGTCGCATCATCTCCCGTATACCAGGCGGAGCTGATAGAGACGCCGGGGGCGAACAGGTCGACGCAGCGCCCGTAGTTCGAGAAGGACGCTCGCGCGTCGATGATACTGGTAGCGCCCACGGTAATCGCCGCGCCCACGTTCGAAGGCGAGAACCAACAGGCGTTGGCGTTGTAGTTCCCGGCGGCGACCACGTAGGTTACGCCGGAGGCGACCGACTGCTTGACCGCCCGGTCGACGGAGGGAGAGCGAAAAGCGCCCAGGCTCATGTTGGCGACGGCGGGAGCGACGTGATTCCCCGTGACCCAATCGATGCCGTCGACGATCCAGGACTTGGCGCCGAACCCCCGACAACTCAGAACGCGAACGGGGAAGAGTGTCACCTCGGGGGCGACCCCGAACGTGGCGCCGCCAGTCGTTCCCGCGACGTGCGTCCCGTGGCCGTTGCAGTCGGTCGTGCCCCTCTGGTCTCGCACCGCGCTGAACCCTTCGAGCACCCGGCCGCCGAACTCCGCGTGAGTGGCCCGGATTCCGGTATCGATCACGTAGACGTTCACCCCGATTCCCGTCGCGCTCGGAGCGTAGCTCTCGTCGAGCGGGAGATCGCGTTGATCGATGCGATCGAGACCCCAGGATGCGGGACTTCCGTTCGCGCTCAAACGCACGATTCCGTCTTGCTCGACGAACGCCACTCTTGGATCCCGGGTGAGGGCGACGGCATCGCGGCGGGACATCCTCACGGAGAATCCGGGGAGGGCGTTCTCGAAGACCCGGTCGACGGCGCCCCGATGACGGCGGGCGAGCGCGTCCGCCAGTCTGGAAGTCTCCCCGCGCCGAGGGCGCAGGCCCTCGCGCTCCGATTTCAACACGACGATGTAGCGATCCGGGATGGGCTCCGCCGATTCCTCGATCTGGGCCCCGAAGGACGTCCCCATTCCGAGAAGCACGCAGACGAACGGCAGCAGGTGTTTTTTCATCGAAGTATTCCCAACAGGGCCCCCGTACGACGGAGCATATCGCTCTCGAAGGCTCGATCCCAGTTCTAAATTCCCGGGGGAGATCTTTGACAAAGTCCGCTCCTTTCGTGGATACTCCTTCCTCGACGAGGGCTACCCCGACACCTCGCCTCCGGGAGGACGGCTCTTTCCGTCCCGGTAAGGGGTGAACGTGGCACTGCGGATTCCATCATCGGTTGTTTCTCTCGGGAGTCGTGCGTCTCTCGCGGGGTTCGTGCTCGCCGCTTGGTCCTGCGGGACTCCCACCTCCCCCTCGGCCCCCGCCGCCGCTTCCGGGAGCGTCGACGCCACGGCGAAGGGCGTTCCCTACTCCTCGCAAGTCCTGGAGGAGTTCAATTGCGGGAACCTCGAGGACGCGAACGTCCGCTTCACCGCCCCCGGCTATGTCGAGGGGAATCGGGTCGGACTCTTCGTGAAATTTGAAGGAGTGCCGCCGGGAGAGAAGATCCTCCGCGTGTGGTGGGATCACGAGAACGACGCCACCCGGTACCAGGACATCCGGCTTGGAGAGGGAGAACCGCGCCGGGACGACCCGAATCGGTTCGACATCGAGACCGTCGTCGAGCACCTTTACCCGCCGGTAGCGGCTCCGGTAACGCTGCAGGTTAGGACCGAGCTCATCCTGGCCGGCAAAACCGGCAATTGCGCGCGAAATCGCGCGGTCACCCTCGAGCCTGCGCCTCCTCCGCCACGTGAAGACCCCTCCCCCGAAGTGCCCGGAGGACCAGGCAACTGCGGCGAGCGCTACTGCGACCTCGGCGACGGGACCGTCCGGGACAACATCACGGGCCTCGTCTGGCTCCAGAACGCGCGTTGTCTCGGCCCAAGGCGATGGCGGCGCGCGCTCGAGCTCACCGCCGAGCTCGGCAGCGGCCAGTGCGGCCTCTCCGACGGTTCGTCACCGGGAGAGTGGCGTCTTCCGACCCAGGCGGAGCTCGAGGCCCTCCTCGACCTCCGGTTCAGCAACCCCAGCATCAGCAACGCTCAGGGAGACGCGCAGTGGACGCAGGGCGACGCGTTCGTCGGCGTCGAGAGCCGTTTCTACTGGAGCTCGGATCTGGTCGACGACTGCGTGGGGCCGCTGCCGGGCGCCATCGCAGTTCACCTCGGCGACGGCACGGCTCAATGCCGCGCCATCGCCATCAGCTTCACCCCGTTCTGGCCGGTTCGCGCGACGCCCTAGGCGAGGACCGGGCTCGCGACCGAACGCGATCTCGTTGTAAACTGGGACGGAAATCGCCCACATGCCAACGAGCCCTTTCGAGAACGCGTCGGGATCCGGACGGTGGTATCGAACGAGGCTCGGAGCGAATCGACGACATGCTCCGTGAGCCGGCGACACACCCGTTCCCGGGTATGAGTCTTTCGAACCGCCTCGTCGTCCTCATCGGGATCGCCCTCGCCCTATCGAGCTGCGGCGGTGAAGTTCCATTCGTCTCCCCCGATGGAGCCACTCTCTCCATCAGCGCCAATCCCACCGCGATCCCCCTGAACAACGGGCAATCGACGATCACGGTGATCGCCTTCAAGTCCGTCGAGGACGGCGGGGGCACCGTCGCGGACGGCACCCAGATCTTCTTCACCACCACCGTCGGGGTGATCGAAGAGCGCGTCTCGACATCGAGCGGCATCGCCCGGGCGACACTGCGCAGCAACGGCCGCGCCGGCGTCGCGACGATCACCGCTTCCTCGGGGAGCGGAGTGACCGCCACCCTCGAAGACGGCGTTCTCGTTGGCACCGGCGACGGAATCAACATCGTGCTCACGGCGAACCCGGTGACCGTGATCTCGCCGAACTTCACGACCGACCTCACGGCTACGGCTTTCGACAACAGCAACAACCCGTTGCGGGACGTTCCCATCATCTTCACGACGACCGCGGGCGATCTCGCCTCCCGGGGCTCGATTCTGAGGACCAACAACAACGGTCAAGCGACCGATCGATTGACGCTCCTCAGCGAGTCCTCGGCCACCGTGACGGTGATCTCCGGCTCCATCACATCCAACAGCGTGACCGTGAGCCGAGGCACCGCGTCGGAGCTCGTCCTGAGCTCTCTCTCTCCCTTCTCCGGCGCCCAGGGACAGTCGCTCACCGTCACCCTCAGCGGACTGAACTTCCAGACGGGAGCGACGGCGAGCTTCGGTCAGGGCATCGTGGTGAACGACGTGGAGTTCGTGGCCCCGACCGCGCTTCGCGCCCGAATCACCATAAGCCCCGTGGCCGACGACGGGGCGAGAACCGTCACCGTCACCAACCCCGACGGCGGCACCGCGAGCCTCACGGACGGCTTCCTCGTTACCGTGGGGGGAGGAGGCGGCGGTGTGGGCGGAGTGTCGGTGACTTCGGTGTCCCCGCCGGACGCGAATCCGGGAGACACGCTGGCGGTGAGCATCACCGGAACCAATTTCCAGCCCGGTGCCGTCGTCGGCTTCGGCGCGGGAATCGCCATCAACAGCGTCACCTTCGTATCCGTCTCGCAGCTACAGGCGAACATCTCCGTGAGCGCGGGCGCAGCCGCAGGTCCGAGAAACGTCACCGTCACCAACCCCGACTCATCGACCGGGACTCTCGCCGGCGGGTTCCTGGTGATAGCCCCGCCGATCGTCTCCGCCCTCACGCCCAACAACGGTGACCCCGGCGACGTGATCGTCTCGCTCGAGATCAACGGCGCGAATTTCCAGAGCGGCGCGACGGTGGACTTGGGCCCCGACATCACCGTCAACAGCGTGCTTTTCTTCGACAACACGCTGCTCTTCATCGACATCGACATCGACATCGCGGCGACCCCCGGCTCCGTCGACGTAACCGTCACCAACCCCGACGGCGGCTCCGACACCCTGACCGCGGGATTTACCATCAACTGAGCGCTCCGACTCCCCGGTTGACATTCGAGCCCGGTCTGGACTACATTTCTCCTCCCCAATCGTTTGTGGCAATAGCGGCCGGAGATTCGTGCGTTCGTTCGCGCTTTTTTTCGGGGTTTCGAATCCTCCCGCCGGGCATCGAGAGGCAAGTCAATTTGGAGCGGTTTTCCTTGGCAGTGAGCTCGGTAACCGGTTTCTCGAGCGTCTCTTCGCCATCATTCTTCGGCGTATCCGCCGTTGATTCGCGCTCCTTGGGAGGGCCCGCCGGGGCTCTCGCCGTCGTGCCCCTCGCCGCCGCCACGAGAGCTCGGGGGACGCGACCATGCGACGCTTTCTGGCACCCAGTCATTCTCTAGCGATCGCCCTTCTCGTGGCACTCCTCGTGCGGGCGGGCTCCGCGGCGGCGCAGGAGCCCGTGTTTCCGCCCGTCAACCCCGACCAGATGCTTCCCGTCGAGCTCAATGGGTTCGGCGACCCGGACAACAACACGGTCGCGTCGATGAAGTGGTTCAAGGGAAGCCTGTACGTGGGGACTCTTCGCTCCACCCACTGCGTGTTCGCCGCCACGCTCTCGAATCGGTTGGGGATCAGCATCTATCCGCCGCCCAGGATCGACTGCGAAGCGGATCCTCGCGACCTCGCCCTCGCCGCCGAAATCTGGCGCTTCACTCCATCCGACTCGAGCTGGGACCTCGTTTTCCGATCTCCCGAGGACCTTCCCATCGCCTTCAGTCCGCTGGGCGTACCCACGAAATTCACCGCGAGGGACATCGGGTTCCCGTCGATGGAAATCCACGTCGAGAGGGACGGCACCGAGGCCCTCTACGCCGGAGCTACGAGCCCCGCCGCGGTCTTCGCGACGATCTTTCGCGCGCTCGGATCCGCGCCCCCGCCACGGATCCTCAGGACCGTCGACGGAGACAGCTTCGCCCCGGTTCCCCAAGACCCAGGGACGTTCTTGGGGAATCTCGGAGGGCCGCTCCCCGGAACCGCCGCGGTGCCGACGGGCTTCGTCCGCCTCGTCAGCCTGAACGGAAATCTCGCGGCCCTTCTGCGGACGACCGCCGGAGGGGCCCTTCTCTACTCGAGCCAGCCGGCGAGCGGGAACAACGCCTGGGCGATCGCGAGCCCGTCGCCGGAGGAGCTGCCTCTGAGCCAGATGGCGCGGTTCAATGGCGCACTCTACCTCGGCGTCAACGCCCAGGGCCCCGCAACGGGATACGAGATCGTGAAGACGGACCTCGCGGGCGCACCGCCGTTCTCCTTCGTTTCCGTTCTCGCTCGAGACGAGGTCTTGCAGCGCAACCGGATCACTTCCCTCACCGAGCACCGCGGACGTCTCTATGTCGGGAGCTCCTGGCCGTCGGAGATCATTCGAATCGAGACCGACGACACGTGGGAGATCGTCGTGGGGCAGCCGACGGCCGGACTCGACGGCGACGTGCTGCCGCTCAGCGGGATCCCCGCAGGGTTCGGCAACTCCCTGAACGCTCTGTTCACGACGATGCAGTCCCACGACGGCAGCCTCTACGCGGGAACGATGGATACCAGCATCCTCGCGCTCTTCTTCCCTCAGCTGGCGCCGCTGTTCCAGCACGAGCTCGGGTTCGACATGCTCCGGACCGAAGAGGGCGTCTACTGGCACCCGGTCACGCGAAACGGACTCGGAAGCTTCCTGCACTACGGCGTTCAGAGCCTGGAGTCGACTCCGGCGGGCCTGTTCGCCGGCACATCGGCCGGCATCAACGGGGCCCAGGTCTGGATCAAGGGCCCGCTGCCGCCTGCGGCAACTGGCCCCGCCGCCCCCTTCCGGCTGGAAGCGGCGAGCGAACTCATCACCGACAGCGCGGACGACGTCATTCTCTCCTGGGAGCCAGTTCCCGATGCCGTCGTCTATCACGTCTACCGCTCGACCGTAACCCCTATTCTCGAGGCGCTGCTGAGCTCTGCCGCGGGGCCGGGACCTCCCGGGTCCCTGCCGGGGCTGCTCGATTTCGACGGAATGCCGATGCTGTGCGACAACGTTCCAGCATTGTGCGCGTTCCTCGACGTGATCGTGAACGAGACGGGGCAGCCCGGGCCGTTCGCCTGGATCGGCGCGACGACCGACCCGTTCTACGTCGAGCCCCAGCCCACGTCTCTCCAGTCGATGTACTTCGTTCGCGCGCAGCGCGCCGACGGCACGCTCTCTGGCCCCTCGAACATCGTGGGCGGCGCCTCGAGCGCGGCCCCGGTGACGTTTCCCGCGGTGGACGACGAGCTGATTTCCCTTCTCGAGCAGGACGAGCTCGGCGGCGCGCTCCGCGCGCTCACGTTCGTTCGCCGCGCCGGCTACTCCATGTCGGGGGGCAATTTTCCCGCGGCAACGCGCCAGCTCGAGCTCGCGGAAGCCCTCGTCGAAGCCCGGCGGGGAATCGACTTCACCGAGGAAGAAGCGGACGACCTGTGCCTTTGGATCTACCGCCTTCGCCGGAACGTTCAGCTCGTGGAGTGGAGCCTGATTTCCGACACATCGTTGTACTAGCCTGCCGAACAGGATCGGAGTCGACATGATTTCCCCAAGCAATCGAGTCTCTCTCGCCCGGCTGGCAGCCGCCGCGGCCGCGATCGCGTTCTTCTCCTCCTCGGCGAGCGCCGCGCCCGCGGAGAGCGGCGCTCGCAGGAAAGCGCAGTCGACCGGCCCCGACTTGATGCTCGTAGCACTCTCCGACAGCCTGGGACACGGCACCATGGACGGTGTGAACAACGAGCTCAACACTCGAAACGCGTTCGTCCAGCTCGTCGCCGACAGGCTCCAGATCGCGAACAGCGTTTACTTCTCGCAGCCGTTCTTCGACGAGCTGGAGAAGCGACTCCAGCCTTTTCGCGTCCCCACGAATCTCTCCGTCGACGGCTCCGACTCGTTCTCTCTAGAGGGACTCGAGTACTACCGGCGCGCGGGCGTCGACACGTCGTTCGTCTCCAAGGAACTGCTCGGAGACAAGCTGCTCCCCAGGACTTTCAAGGACAAGTACGACAAGGTCCTCTATCCGCTGAACCTCCTGAATCGGGGCCCTGTGTCCCAGCTCGACGGCGCCATCTGGCTCCTGAGCACGAAGGCGCCGGCGCTTTCGATCGGGGAAGCGGCGGTCATTCTCTGGATCGGGAACAACGACTCGAGCTCCGCCGCCCTCGGCTATGGGGGCGAAAACCCCGAGTTCCAGCCGATACCGCTCGCCGAGGTCGGCCCGGAGATCAAGCCGCTCCTCAGGCTGCTTCTGCGGTTCGGCGAGCGCCAGGGGGAAGTCTCCTTCGAGCCCTATGGGCCGCCGGCGATCGAGCGCCATCTGACGCTGCTCGACGACTTCGCTGCCCAGTACGAAGGGATTTTGAGCCGGCTTCTCGCGGAGACGGCTGCCTCCGGCGTTCCCCGCAAGGTGTTCGCCTGCACCCTCCCCTATTACAGCTCCGTCGGCTATCTCATGGACTCCGAAGACCTCGAGTACTACCTGCGGAAGCAGAACCCCGCCTACACCGTCCCTCCGAGCTTCAAGCGAGTCGCTCCTCCGGGAGATCCGATCGAGGACCCGCTCCTCGGCGATCGCATCTCGCTTCTCACTTTCGGCTTCATGTACGCGCTCCTGAACAGCGGCTACTCCGTCGATTATGTCAATGGAATCCTCGAGACCGCGGGACAGCAGCGAGACGGGCTCGTGCTCTCGGAGAGCGAGCAGCAGGGCATCCGGGAGCGCATCGACGGGTACAACGACATCATCCGCGCCGCCGCCGCGGCGCATCCGGAAGTCCATGTGGTCGGGATCGGCGAGCACTTGAACGAAACGCTCACCGGCGAGACCGAAGTGATCGTGGGGGGAAGGAAGTTCGACCGGAAGTGGTCGCGCGGGAGCGCCTTCTCGATCGACGGCGTCCATCCCGGCTACACCGGCCAGGCGTACGTCGCCAATTTCCTCCTCGACGCCATCGACGACACGCTGGGAACGGATACCACGCCCTACGACCTCGAGCAGGTGTCCACCCTCGATCCCTACATTGACCGGGACGGCGACGGATGGGTTCCCGGACCGGATACGACGCCCACGGGGGTCGCCAAGCTGCTTTTCCTTCTGACCGACGACGACGACGAGAACCCCGCCGTCGGGGCCGATCTTCCCGCAGACACCTGGGATCTCATTTCCGACATCCTTCTGGAGCGCATTCTCGGAATTCCAACGTTAGCCGCGGAGGCCGCTCGTATCCGTGCCGGACGCTGAAATTCCGCTTTCGCCCCCGGGAACGGTAAGCCTCCTCACCAAAGTCCTCTACGGAATCGGAGAGATCGCCATCACCATGAAGATGGCGCTCTTCGGGCTTTTTATTTTGTTCTTCTACAACACCGTCATGGGCCTTCCCGCGCTCTGGGTCGGCGTCGCCAGCGCCGTCGGACTCGTGGTGGACGCCGTGAGCGACCCCTACGTCGGCTATCGCTCCGACGCGTCCAGGAGCCGCTACGGAAGACGCCACTCGTTCATGCTCGTAGGAGCCCTGACGATGGGTGTCACCTTCTGGATGATCTGGGCGCCGCCCCGGGAGATGTCCCAGGTCGGTCTCTTCCTCTGGCTCCTGGCCTCGGTTTCTCTTTTCCGGGTCACGAGCACGTTCTTTCGCATCCCCTATCTCAGCCTGGGAGCGGAGCTCAGCGATGACTACCACGAGCGCACGGCCATCGTGGGGTTCCGCTCCTTCTTCGGGCTCGTGGGCTCCCTCATGGCGGCGAGCCTCTCCTTCTACCTGTTCTTCCCCAATACCGGCGCGGAAGTCGACCCCAAGCTCTCCTACGAGGGCTATCCGCGATTGGGGATTGCGTTCGGAGCCGCCATGAGCGTGGCGGCCCTGGTGGGGATCCTGGGGACCTGGGCCCACCGATTCGTCAACGCCCGCCAGGCGAGCGGGCGGCCGACTCTGGCGAGCTTCGCCGCCGGCTCGCGCCTCGCCCTCGAGAACGCCTCGTTCCGGAGAATCTGGCTCTCGTTCTCCCTCTTCTTCGTAGCCGTCGTCTTGAACGGCACGATGTCGATCCACTTCCTCACCTGGTACGTTCGCATCAGCGACAGCACCGTGCTGAGCCGCCTCCAGGCGTTGTTCTACCTGAGCGCTCTCGCGGGAGTGGGTTTCTGGGTATGGACGGCGAGACGGATCGAGAAGCGGACGCTTTACATGATGTCGACTTCGATCGCCGCTCTCCTCATGGGGTCCTCGCCGTTCGTCTTCGGCGAAGGAAGCGTCTTCGGCGTCGGGGACGCGCGGCCGCTCGCCGCCCTCTACGGGCTCGCGGGATTCTTCGCGAGCGCGCTCTGGGTCATCCCCTCTTCGATGGTCGCCGACATCGCCGACGAGGACGCGGCCCGAACCGGGCTCCGGCGGGAGGGACTGTTCTTCGGCATTCTCAACTTCGGCGAGAAGTGCGCCGCGGGCCTCGCGGTCCTCATCGGCGGCGCCCTCGTCGACTATTTCGCGCGACTGGTCCCGGGAGAGGCGGTGCAGTCCGACGCCACCATCTCCCGCATCGGCTGGATCTTCGGGGGCGTGCCGGCGATGCTCCTGTTCGCCGCGGTGATCGTCGTCGCCGGCTATCGCCTGGATCGCCGGGCCGTCGCCGCCATTCAGGTTCGCTTGCGAGAGGGCGCGGCGGACGCGCCCTAGAAACCGACTTCTTGCGGGGGGCTAACGTGGTACCTTCCAACTCCGGGGGGTTATGTCACCGATTC
>DAISKN010000153.1:0-11781 GCA_036820975.1 Acidobacteriota bacterium
TGGAAGTGGAGGCAGCCGTATAAGGATAGGCTTCCGTCGACACGTCGACTCCGCGCTTTCGCGCCCCCTCGATGATCTCGAGGACCAGCGGCAGGTCCCACAGGCTCGTGCTGTTCACGTGAACGATGTGAAGCGAGGCGCCGGTCGCCGCGGCATCGGCAATGACCTCCTGCGCGGCCTCGGCGCCCATCGACCGCACGTGGGTATAGATGGGCACGTCCTTTTCGGAAGCGAACTGGAAGACCCGGAAGATCTCGCGCCGATCGGCGCCGGGGTAGTACTGGTGGGGCATGCCGATGCCGAGCCCGCCCTCGCGGAGTCCTTTCTCGAAGAGCTGGTACAGGGCCTCGGTCCTCTCTTCCGGCAGCGGGGCATAGAGCCCGTCCCGGAGCTCGCGCTCGGCCTCCGCCTCGGCGGAGCTCCCGAGCGCCTTCACCTTGTCGGCATATTGGGGCATCGCGTGGATGCGAAGCGTTCCATGGGAGACGGACGCTCCGAAGTTGAGAAGAGCTCGCCCGCTCCGGGCGGCGAGCCAGTCTCCCATGCCTCCGACTCCTCCCTCGAGCTCGAGAGCGGTCGTGACCCCGTCTCTGGCCTGGAACTCGTTCGCGCGGTTCGTCTGCCCATGAGCATGGAGATCGATGAACCCGGGAGCGACGATGAGCCCTCTCGCGTCGACGAGGACCCCGCCCGGCTTCAGCCGTGGGGAAAGAGACCCCTCGGAAACGGCGGCGATCGAGCCGGCGACGATCCCGACGTCTCTCTCGGCGTCGAGGCCGGTCTCGGGATCGAGCACCCTTCCGCCGGCGAGAACGAGATCGAGATCCCGGCTCTGCGCCGAAGCCGGCGCCGCCGGGAGAAGATAGAGGACAACCGCCCAGGAGCGTGCATTCATTGGATCACCCCTTGATACAGATGAGTGGGACGAGCTTTGCCACTTTTCTCGCCAGATCGGCTTCGTCCGCCGCGTTCACCACTTCCGCCACGTCCTTGTAGGCGCCCGGGGCTTCCTCGGCGACGCCGCGCGAAGAGTGGCTCCGGATGACGATGCCCTTCGAAGCCAGATCGTCGATCACCTGGCGCCCGCGCCAGCGCTTCAGCGCTTCGTGCCGGCTCATCGCCCGGCCGGCGCCGTGGCAGGCGGAGCCGAACGCGAGCCTCATGCTCTTTTCGGTGCCCGCGAGAATGTAGGAGCTCGTTCCCATCGAGCCTCCGATGAGGACCGGCTGACCGGCGGCGCGGATGGAGTCGGGAAGCTCGGGATGGCCGGGACCGAAGGCGCGCGTCGCTCCCTTGCGGTGCACGAACAGCCGTTTCTGATCGCCGTCCACCCAGTGCGTCTCTTCCTTGCAGGTGTTGTGGGAAACGTCGTAGAGAATGGGAAGCGGGATCTCGCCGAAGATCGAAGCGAACGCCCGGCGGGTGAAGTGAGTCACGATCTGGCGGTTCGCCAGAGCGCAGTTGATGCCCGCTCTCATGGCGCCCAGGTAGCGGCGTCCAACTTCCGATTTCACCGGAACCGAGGCGAGCTCCCGGTCGGGAAGCTGGATCCCGTGGCGCGGAGCTTCGTTCACCATGAGCTTCAGGTAGTCGGTCCCGATCTGATGACCGAGACCGCGCGAGCCGCAGTGGATCGAGACCACGACGCCGTCCACCGAGAGTCCGAAGGCCCCCGCGATCTCCGCGTCGAAGATCTCGGCGACCCGCTGTACCTCGAGGTAGTGGTTCCCCGAGCCCAGCGTCCCCATCTCTTCACGCTGTCGCGCCTTGGCGCGATCCGAGACATCCCGAGGCGAGGCGCCCTCGACAGCGCCGCCTTCCTCGATGTGCTCGAGGTCGTACCTGGTCCCGTAGCCTTCGTGTACCGCCCAACGCGCTCCGCCGCGGAGCATCGCGTCCATTTCCTTCGAGCCCAGTCTGATCGTGCTCGTGCTCCCCACCCCCGCCGGCACGGAGCGGAAGAGCGCGTCCGCGAGATCTTTCTGTACCTTTTCGACGTCAGCAGGCGACAACCGCGTGAGGAGGGTGCGCACGCCGCAGGAGATATCGAAGCCGACTCCTCCCGCCGAGATCACGCCGCCCCGCTCGGCGTCGAACGCGGCGACCCCTCCGATGGGAAAGCCGTAGCCCCAGTGCGCGTCGGGCATGGCGAAAGACGCTTTCTCGATTCCGGGGAGCGTCGCGACGTTCGTGACCTGCTCGTAAACCTTGTCGTCCATTCCCTGGATCAGGCCTTCCGTCGCAAAGACGACGGCGGGTACCCTCATCTTCCCGAAGGGCTTGATGCGCCACTCGGTGTCGGAGACGCGCTGGAACCGGGAAGCGTCCATTTGCTGCGATTCTAGCAGGCTGCGGAAGAATGCGTCTTTCGCCTGCGCGAGCGGAGCGTTCGCCTTCGCGCAGAGCGCTTCGGCGAAACCGCGCCGGAGCCCAAAGGGCGGAGGCGGGAGCCCGGCCGGGAGGAAGCGGCCGCTGCCTTCGGCTCGGGCCGCGGGAGTCCGGCCGTCCTCCCCGAGCGCGGAGCGAGGGGAGCGAGTCGCGCGAAGAGCGCGGCGAGCACTGTTAGACGTCCACGATGAGCTGGGCCACCCAGAGGCCGTCCTCTCGGACTCCCACGTGAAGCTCGGTAAAGGTCGGCCCCTTCACCTCGACTCCGATCGAATGACGGCTCCCGTCCCAGGGCTCTCCCCAGAGCGTTCCTTCGAGCTTCCCTCCTTCGATCCGAACCTCGAAACGGGAGAACACGAAGCGCCGCGTCGCCATCTCGAAGACCAGGGCGTCTAGCCACTCCACCAGGAGCTGCTCGTCATCGGGAGCGGACAAGGAGACGACGACCTTCTCCTTCGGCGAGACCCGCTCGAGATCGGTCGTGAGCGCGACCAGAGCCTTCGCCGCTTCCTCGAAGGCCTCGTTCTTCGCTCGACCGATCCCGCGGATCCCCATGTCGGCGACGTGGGGGAAATGTTCCCAAGGCATCAGTGGGTGCTCGCTTTCGAATTCAAGGGGGATAGGGCGGTAGGGGGGATGTGGAGATATGAAAAGTGTCCCACGTCGCCCACGAGCCCTCCGATTATCTCCCTGTCTCCCCCATCTCCACATCCCCCTTCTTGCACTCCCGTCCAAGGCGTCGTACTTCCTCCTCGATCTTCTTCGCCGCCTCGCGGAAGTCCTCGGTCTCGTGAATCGCGATCGGCGAGCCGAAACGGAGACCCACCGGTCCGGGACGCGGCCAGGTCGCGTCGACGGGGAAGACCTCGTAGAGTCCCTGGATGTGAATCGGCACCACGGGAATCCCGAGGCGTACGGCCATGACTCCGACTCCCGGCCGGAACTCGCGCATCGTCCCATCCGGGGTCCGCGCCCCTTCCGGATATATGAGGATGGAGTAGCCGGAATCCACGAGCCTTCCCGCGAACTGGAGCGCCTTCCGGACCCCGCGCGTCGCCTGCGGCAGCGGGAAAACGTTCAGGGTGATGACAGCGAGCCAGAACCGGAGCGCGAGAGACGCGCGCTCGCGCATCGCGCCCGTCCCTTCGAAGTAGGGAACGAAAGACTCCTGCGACATCGCGGGCGCGAGACGATGGCGGAAGCGCGGCGGGAGCGCCGCCAGAACCGCGAGAGTGTCGAGGTGGCTCGTATGGTTGGGAGCGAAGATCACCGGTCCTTCCACACCCTCGAGAGTCCCCTCCACCGTGAGCGGAATGTAGTGGCGCAGGAGCGGAAGAACCACGGTCTCGAGAAACGCGAATCGGAGAAGCCTCACCGGGAGGAGACGGGCGAAGCGCACGACCCCCGAAAGGGGCGAAGCCTCCCGCTCTTCGGCCGGCGGGCGGGGGACCTCCGCCTCGCGATGGACCCATCGCTCGAGCTCCTCGACGGTCGCGACCGATGCCATCTCGGTTTCCGGAAGCTCCACTCCGTAGCGCTCCTCGAGGCTCGAAAGAAGCTCGATGCGATCGATGGAGCTCAGGCCCAGCTCCGCCGAGAGCTGCTGCGACGGTCTCACGTCCTCGAGAGGCCGGCCGAGCCTCTCGGCCACGAGCGCCCGCACCGCGCTTGCGCCCTCCGGAAGGCCCGCGCTTTCCTTGACCCCTTTCCGCCGATCGACGGCCTTCGCTACCTCGTGGCGGCGGACCTTGAACGTCGAGGCCGTCCGGGGAAAATCCTCGCCGGGCCAGACCGTCCATTCGCGGATACGCTGATGATGCTCGAGCTCCCGGTTCACTTTCTCGACGATGCCGCGGGGATCCGCGGCCGCGTCGCGCAGCAGGAGCACGGCGTGAACGACCTCTCCCCGTTCGGTCGGGCGTCCGAGGACCACGGATTCCTTGACGGCAGGCTGGCGCGCGAGCGCCGTTTCGACGTCGGCGGGATAGACGTTGAGGCCTTCCGGCCCGACGATGACGTCCTTCTTTCTTCCTCGATAGAACAGCGTCCCGTCCGGCCCCAGCTCTCCCAGATCTCCGGTGTGGAGCCAGACGCCTGCGTCCGCGTCAGGCGAGGCCGCGCGGCCGAAGAGCTCGAGGGAGACGTTCGATCCGCGCACCAGGATCTCCCCGTCGGGCGCGAGCTTTACCTCCTGGCTCCCGACGATCTTTCCGACGGAGCCCCGCGTCGGATGGAGCGGGTGGTTCGTGGTGACGAGGGAGCTCGTTTCCGTCAAGCCGTATCCCTGGACGAGAACGAACCCCAGCCGATACCAGAACTCCTCCTCATGCGGCGGAAGACGCGCTCCCCCGGAGAGGATCGCCCAGAACTTGAAGCCGAAAGCGGCGTGAACGTCGCGGTAGCGAAAGAAACGACGGAGCCCGCCCCAGAGCCCCCGGGATTCGACCTGCGGCCGGGCGAGGTCGAAGCGGCGCTCGACCTCCCGCCTCAGGCTCTCGAGAAAACGGGGAACGGAAATCAGCACGGAGACGCGCTCGCGACGGATCGTCTCGAGGATGGCGCCGGGATGAACCGCTTTGAGGAACACCACCGAGCCTCCCATCAGCGGCGGGACGTAGAGCCCCGCGAACTGGCCGAACACGTGGCTCAACGGCAGGAGGTCGAGGAAACGGATCGGCTGGAACGGGCGCGCGAGCGCTCCGTACTTCCGGATCTCTCGTCGGATGGGAGCGAGGTTCGGCGCCAGGTGGCGGTGCCGGTGAACGACTCCCTTCGGCTCTCCGGTGGTTCCGGAAGTGTAGATGACCTGCACGACGTCTTCGGGCCCGACTGCTTCGAGCGCGAGCCGCGATTTCGACCGCATGCGGGACACGGCCTCGAAGTCGATCCGGGGAATGTCGAGCCCCTCTGCTTCCACGCTCGCCCCGTGGATCAGGAGCTTCGCGCCGACGTCCTTCTGCACCCGGGACACGAAGTCCTTCGAGGATCGAAAATCGACGGGCACGAGAGCGATGCGGGCCGAGACCGAGGCCCAGAAGACCGCGACCCACTCGGGCCGGTTCTCTCCCCAGAGGAGCACGCGGTCGCCGGGCGCGAGGCCGAGAGATTTCAGCCGCTCGGCGACGCCCGCCACGGCGCGCAGAAGCTCTCTGTAGCTCCATTTCCGCGTGCGGAGACCGTCGTGGTAGACGACGGCCTCGCGCTCTCCGAGCGCCTCCATATCGGAGACGAGCTCGGCGAGAGTGATCATCGCTCCCGCGGGGCCTCGAGACTCTCGAGCCAGCGCTCGGGAATGCGCACCGCCGCGACTTCTCCGCGGGCGCACTCGACCCCCTCCGCGTAGAGAGAAATCTCGACCACCACCACCCGGCCCCGGATGCTCTTCCTCTGTCCCCTGAGAACGAGCGTTCCCCCGAGAGGTGTCGGTTTCAGGTAATCGACGCGGAGCGACCCCGTCACGTACCGGAGCGCCGGCTCGGTTCCCATCTCCCGCCCTTCCGCCCGATGGGCGAAGGCCGCGGCGGAGCCCGTGCCGTGACAGTCGATGAGAGACGCGATGAGACCGCCGTACACGTATCCCGGCATGGAGGTGTGGTATGGCTCGGGGTCGAAGCGGGCCACGGTCTCATCGCCCTCCCAGAAGCTCTGGAGTCCGTGCCCGTGCGGATTGAGCGGTCCGCAGCCGTAGCAGTGGCGCGTCGCCTCCGGATACTGCTCTTGAAAGCACTTCGTCGTCATCGCGCGAAGGATAGCGGAAACGACGGCCCTACGCCGGTGCGACTCTTGGCAGCACTACGGTGAAAGTGGAGCCCCGCCCGAGCTGGCTTTCGAGCTCGATGCGGCCGCCCATCCCTTCCACCAGGTGCTTCGATATCGAAAGCCCGAGGCCCGTTCCCCCGACCTTCCGCGAGCGGGCTGGATCGACGCGATAGAAGCGCTCGAAGATGCGATCGTGGCTGCTCGCGGGAATCCCGATGCCGTCATCCTGAACCGCGATCCGAACCTCCTCCGCCCCATCAGCGCCGGCCTGGGACACCCGGATGGCGACGTGCCCGTCTTCCGGGGTGTACTGGATCGCGTTGTCGAGAAGGTTCCGGAGCACGTCGAGGAGCGCGTGGGAGTCCGCCCTCACGAGCGGTGGAGGCTCGCACACCGAGACCGTCAGCGATTGACGCTTCTCTGTCAGCTTCAACCGCGCGGTCTCCGCGCACTGCTCCACCACGCTCGCTATCGAGATCGGCCGGAGCTCCAGCTCGAGCTTCCCCGCCTCGATGCGCGAGAGCTTCAGCAGGTCCTCGGTGAGGCGCGCGAGGCGCCACGCGTGGTCACGGATGATCTCGACGAACCTCCGGCTGTTCTCGGGCTCGTCGAGAGCGCCCCGAAGGAGCGTCTCCGCGAACCCCTGGATGGCCGTCAACGGCGTGCGAAGCTCGTGCGAGACGTTCGCGACGAAGTCCCGGCGCACCCGCTCGAGGCGCCTGATCTCGGCGATGTCCAGGACCACGAGCACCGCGCCGGTCTCGCCCGCGGGGGCGGCGCGCACCAGGAAGTGCCGCGGCTTCAGGCCGGCGGTCGCGATCTCGGCCTCGCGGCGCTCGCCGCCCTTCAACACTCCCTGAACCATCGCGAGGATCTCGCTCTGCCGCGTGACCTCCACCAGCCGCCTGCCCTCGAAAGTCTGCTCTCGACCCGAGTGGAGCGCGCGGCGAAACGCGGGGTTCGAGTACCGGATGCGCTCGTCCCGGTCCACGACCGCCACCCCCTCCGACATCGAAGAGAGGACAGCCGCGGACTGGTTGCGCTCGTCTTCGAGCAGGCGCATGGATCGGGCGAGCCGATCGATCGCCTGGTTGAGCGACCCCTGCAGCTCCGCGAGCTCGTCCCCTCCGTCGTCCACGGGCTCGGGACGCAAATCTCCCTCCGCCACCCTCTGGAGGAGGGATTTCAAGCGTGCCATCCGCTCCGAGTAGCGGCGGGAAATGACGAAGGCGACCCCTCCCCCGCTGGCCAGGGCCAGAATCAGTATGGCGGCCAGCGGAGCGCGCAAATCACCCGCGATCTGAAACACCGTGCGGAGCGGCAGGGCGAGGCGCAGGACCACCGGACCGGTCGTGGTCCAGGAAATGCGGACCGCGAGGTACGCGAGCTCCTGGCTGACCGACTGGCTGAGCCGCGTCGCCCTTCCACGGCCTTCGATCCATGCCGCCTTCACCTCCGGCCGTTCGCCGTGGTTCTCCATCCGGGCGGGATCCTCGTCGGAGTCCGCCAGCACCGTGCCGTCCCGGCTCACGATCGTTACCCGGGCCCCGCTCTCGGAGATCCATTCCGCCCAGGCCGCGAGGGACTCGAGGTCCGTGCTCGATGGCGGCCGACTCTCCGCGAGGCGCGCGATCGCGTCGAGGTGCTGGTACGAGCCCTCGAGGAGGCTTCGCCTCCAGGTGCGCAGCGTGTAGAGAGAGACGGCCGCGAGGGCGAGAAGCAAAAGGGTCAGATGGGTGAGACCCAGCTTCCAGAACGGTCTAAGGCGCAACGGGAGGGTCAGATTACCACGGGCGGGTCTTTGGCGCTGAAGAACGTCAGGGACAAGACGTCGGAATGGAAGCGTACCAGCCGGGCGAAGCCTCCGGAGGCCGCGACCTCTCGCAAACCCGCGAGGGCGGGAAAGTGCGCGCGCGCATCGTCCGAGATCCCCACCCGCGCACTATAGCCACGCATTCCCGATCGCGCCAAGCGTGTGCAATTTCGAGGGCCGTCTTCTATGATGGCCTTCTCCGAGAGAGACTTCCCTACGTGACCCCCCTCGCCGCAACCTTCGCCACTCTCGCGATCTTCGTGCTCCCGGGCCTTCTGCTGGTCGCGGCGCTCGGCGGCGAAGGCAAGGTCCGGCTGAGTCTTCTCGAGCAGATATACCTATCCCTCGCGGGAAGCTTCCTTTTCTCCGGCTGGGTGTCGTTCGTCCTCGCGGAGCTCGGCCTGTTCTCCCCCTCGCGGACCGCGCTGATAGTCGTCGCCGGAGCGGCGCTCACCATCGCGGTCTCGAGGCGACGTCTTTCTCTTCGGCCCGGGGCGAGCTCGCGCTCCGAGCTTCTCATCGCATCCGCCCTCGTCGCCTTCTCGGCTGCGATCTACTTCCCTCCCTTCGAGCACATCCTCGGAGGCCGCGATCCGGGAGTCTACGTGAACGCCGGCTTCCACCTCGCTCGCGACGGACGGCTCGTCTACCACGACCCGGTCGTGGCGGACATACCCCGCGAAGCCTGGCCGCTCTTCTTCCCGGACAAGGAGCTTCCGCCGTGGGATTACCATCGGTACCTGGGATTCCGGCTGGAGTCTCCGGAGAGCGCCAGAGTCGTCGCGCACGGGCTTCACCTCTATCCCGTCTGGATCGGGACCGCCTCCGCGCTCTATCAGCCCAAGTCCGGCCTCTACGCGACGCCGTTTTTCGCCCTCCTGGCGGTCTCGGGTTTTTTCGTCGCCCTGCGGCGGATCTTCGACCTCGAGGTCGCGGCCGTCGCCTCCGCCCTGCTCGCGGTTTTCCAGATTCAGATCTGGTTCGCGCGTTTCCCCAACTCCGAGATGGTCGTCCAGTTCCTGTTCGCCACCTCGCTCCTGCTCTTCTTCTTCATGGAAGAGAAACGATCGGCTCTCGCCGGTTTTTTCGCCGGCCTCGCTCTCGGCGCCACCTCTCTCGCCCGGGTCGAGACCCTGCTCTTCGCCGTTCCCGTCGCGCTCTATTTCGGCTGGAAGCGGGTAAGGCGCGAGCTCGGTGCTCCCGAGATCGCGTTCCTCGCGGGCTTCGTGCTCATGGGAATCCACGCCGCCATCCACGATCGGCTCTTCGCGTGGCCTTACGTTTCGAGCATCCTCGGCCGGCACTACTGGCGCTTCCTGGGCGAGAACCTCATCGCCGTCGCCGCCGCCGCCGCGATCCTGTTCCTCGTCGTCGACCGCCTGGCGGGGAAGCTTCCCGCGAGGATCCGCGACATCTTCGACTCGACCCGGCTCCGCATGGGGGCGGCGCTCGCTCTCTTCCTCCTCGCGCTCTTCGCCTATTTCGTGCGTCCCCACTGGCACGGTCCGCGCACGGCCCCCCACGACGCCGAGGCGTTCCTGCGAATGGGCTGGTATCTCTATCCTCTCGGGCTGTCTCTCGCGGTCGCGGGCGGCATGGCGCTTCTCCTCCGCGTCCGGCGGTCGCAGGCGTTCTTCCTTCTGGTCGCCCTGACGTTCTCGCTCTTCTTCTTCTACAAGGTCCGGGTCTGGCACGATCACTACTTCGCGATGAGGCGATTCATCCCCGTGATCCTTCCGGCGTTCTTCGTCGCCATGGCCTTTCTCCTGTCTAGCCTGCGCGAGAGCGGCGGGAGGCTCGCGGCCGTGGGAAGCCGCGTCGTGGCGGTGCTCCTCGTCGCGGTCTACCTGGTCTCCGGCCACCGTCTGTGGCGCCACGACGAGTTCCGGGGCAGCCTGGCGTTCGTCGAGGAGCTCGCCCGCCACATCGGAGACGACGACATCGCGATCTTTCCCGCCCAGGAGGGACTGCACCTCCTGGAGCTCCCCCTGGCTCAGCTCGAGGATCGGAAGGTTCTGGAGTTCTACACGCTGAAGCCCGATCGCGCGCTCCTGGAGAATCTCCTCGAGAGCTGGAAGGACCGCTATCGCGACGTGTTCTTCGTGACCAACTACAAGATCTCGCTCTCGGGGCTCTTCACCCGACACGTCAAGGACTTCGAGCTCACGACCGAGAAGTACGAATACTCCTACGACCGGCCCCCGAAAGGACCGGAGCCCCTGAATTTGAGGTTCACCCTTTCGAAGGCCGTGGATCTCGAGGACCTGGCGCAGCGGGTCCCGAAGCTGCCCGCCCTGGACATCGGCGGCAGCGACGATCTGCAGGTGGCCTGGTTCCACGAGAAGGAGCTCGAAGAGGACGGGACGAGCTTCCGATGGAGCCAGAGGACTTCCTCGATTTTTCTTCCCTCGGTGGGGGCGGGGAGCCGGACGATCGCGATGCGGCTGGCTGGTCCGAAGGAAGCGGTAGCGCCGCTCCATCCCGTCGAGGCGGCTCTCGACGGCCGGCCTCTCGGAACGATCTCCCCGACGCGCGGCTTCGAGCTCTACGAGCTTTCGATACCTCCGGAGCTCGCGGAAAGGCCGGAAGCCTCCTATTCGATCCTCACCCTCTCGACCAGGACCTGGCGTCCTTCGAACGACATCGCGGACTCGAGCGACGTGCGCGACCTCGGCTTCCGCCTCGATTCGGTCGAGGTACGATAAGAAATGACGTTCGGCGTCCTCCTTCTCGTCCTCGGTGTCTCCGCGGCCGCGTCGCCCGGAGCGCAATCGGATCGCAGACAGGCCTACCTCGCGCTCGCGAACGCGACGCTGCGACAGCCGATCATCCACGAAGAGCTTCGAGCCGCCGTCCTTTCTCCCGCCGGAGTGGAGTCGATTCGGGCCCTCTTCGAGCGCTCGATCGCGGAGTCTCTCGAAGCCGGGGGCACTCTCGTCACTCCGGAGCTCGGAGGGGAGTCCACGCTGGACGGAGGAAGACTGATTCTGGTGTCGTATCCGGATCCCGTTCACCCGATCCTTCGCGAGATGGTCTCGCTCCGAAGCGATCCCGCGCGGCTTCTCGCGTTTCTCGAGAGCAGCCCGGACGGTAACGCGGTGCTCAAGGGAACGGGGGGGCTCCATGCGCTTCTCTATCAGATGGCTCGGGGGAACCCGACGGAGCCGCAGACGGATCTCCTCGACCGCGTCACCGAAGGGGCGGTAGCCACTTATTTCAAGACGTGGCAGGCGGACCCCGAGATCCAGGCGCGGATGATCGAGGCGACGGACTGGCGCGGCCGCTACGTGGGGTTCTGGCACATCCACCCTCCCCGGCTTCGAAGCGATGGATTCGAATCCGGAATCGAGCCGAGCGTCGAGGACATGCGGAACGCCATCGAGCTCGGTCAGTTCCTGACCCTGGTTTTCCAGCCGGATGGATTCGACGCTTACGATCTCTCCCCGCTCGCGCGGACGAGGGCGACGAACCTCACGCGCGCGCGAGTCGTGAGCTATCGCTCTCCCGACTGGATGCTCCATTTCGATGGCGTCGTCCGAACGCGACGCGAGGATTGAGCGTCGGAGCCGCTTACAACACCGTCGGGCTCCCTTACGGTACTGGCGCGCGCTACCTAGATCCGTCAATGGTTTAGGGCCAGCACGGATCTTGCTTCAGCGCCCGGAAAGGAGTCCTCATTGATGACATCACGACGTACGCTATCGCTCATCGCGTTGGTCTGTGCCCTGGCTCCGTCGTTCGCCTCGGCGGCGCCGGCGGACCTCAACACCTGGACGGCCGAGTCCTACCCCGCGGTAGCGGGTTTCGGCGCCGGCGTCTGG
>DAISKN010000154.1:0-11750 GCA_036820975.1 Acidobacteriota bacterium
GGCCTCTTCGAGCTCATCAAGTACGGCTTCATCGGCAGGACGCGGCTCCTGAACCGGATGGAGTCTCTGACCCTACGTCCCGGGGAGCCGACGCTCGTCGACTCGATCGCCGACGGCGTGGCGCGGAAGCTCGAGGTGGTGCGCGAGGACGAGAGCGAGCAAGGACTCCGGCGTATCCTGAACTTCGGCCACACCGTCGGCCACGGGCTCGAGGCCGCGGGCGGGTATCGCAAGCTCACTCACGGAGAGGCGGTCGGTTGGGGAATGGTCGCGGCGATCCGCCTCGCTCGCCGGCGCGAGAGGCTGAGCTCCTCTCTCGCGGCGCGGCTCGAGGCCGCCGTCCAAAACGTCGGTCCACTTCCCTCGCTCCGAACTTTCTCGAAGCGCCGGGTCCTGGATGCCGTCTCGAAGGACAAGAAGATCGGAATGCTGGGGCTTCGCTACGTTCTTCCCGTAGGATGGGGACGAGTCGAGATCGTGGAGTCGTTCCCGATGCAGGAGATCGCCTGGGCTCTCGACAGCCTCGGCGTCGGACGCCGCTAGCGGCGCAGGGAAGAGTGTAAAAAGGGGATGGGGAGACAAGGGGAGATGGGGAGATGAAGCCGCATCGGTCAGTTTCCAGTCCCACTATCCCCTTCGTAATTGGATTTTCTTCTTCGCGCCTTTGCGCCTTTGCGCCTTTGCGTTCCAATTCTTCCCTGGTCCGATGGCAGCAACTCCGTTCGGCTTCGCCGGTCTAGTCCGAGATGCCGGACGCTTCGGTCATCAAGGAGATGTTCGAGGGCGTCGCCCCTCGGTACGACCTCCTGAATCGGGTATTGAGCCTGGGCATCGACCGCGGGTGGCGGCGACGCGTGGTCGAAAGCCTCGAGCTTCGCCCCGAGCACCGGGTGCTCGATCTCTGCTGCGGCACCGGCGATCTCGCGCTCGAGATCGCGCGCGAATCCTCCTGCACCGCGTGCGATTTTACCTGGAACATGCTCACTCGAGCGCGGGAGAAGTCGGCGTCGGCAGGCCGGCCCATCGCCCTCGCCTGCGCCGATACCCTCGAGCTTCCATTCGGCGACGAGCTCTTCGACCGGGCGACCATTGCCTTCGGCATTCGAAACCTGGAGAACATGAGCGCCGGGCTGACCGAGATTCGGCGGGTGCTCAAACCCGGTGGGCGGCTCGCCATCCTGGAGTTCTCTCAGCCGAACCGGGGATGGCTGAAGCTTCCCTACCGGATCTACCTCGGGTGGCTCCTTCCCGCCGTCGGAGGCCTGCTTTCGAGAAGGGAGGCCTATCGCTACCTCGCCGAGTCCATACGGGGCTTCCCGGTTCCGGAGGTTCTGGTGGACCTTCTGAAGGACGCGGGATTCTCCGCGCCGAGCTATTCGAGGCTCAGCGGCGGGATCGTCGCTCTCCACCTGGCGACGAAGTAGCCGAAAAATCAGTGGCCCAAAAGCAGGTAGAGAAGCGCCTTCTGGACGTGCAGCCGGTTCTCCGCCTGGAGCCAGACGGCGCTCTGCGGACCGTCGATCACTTCGTCCGACACCTCGTGCCCTCGATGAGCGGGAAGGCAATGCATGAAAAGCGCGCCCGGCTTCGCCTTCGACATCAGGGCGGCGGTCACCTGGTAATCCTGGAACGCCTGGAGCCGCTCCTGCTCTTCCGCTTCCTGGCCCATGGAGACCCAGGTGTCGGTGTAGACCGCGTCCGACCCTTGAACCGCGGCCGCGGGATCCTGCGTGAGGACCACGCTGACCCCGGCGCTCGTCGCTTCCCGGGTCGCGCTCTTCACGATGATGTTCTTCGGTTCGTAGCCGGCGGGAGTGGCGACGGCGATGTCCATTCCCACCTTCACGGCGCCGTAGATCAGCGAATGGCACATGTTGTTGCCGTCGCCGATGTAGGCGATCTTCCTGCCGCGTAGACTTCCCTTCTTCTCCGTGAGCGTGAAGTAGTCGGCGATCGCCTGGCAAGGGTGAAGGAGATCGGTCAGTCCGTTGATGACCGGAACCGACGAGTGCTTGGAGAGCTCCACCAGATCGGCGTGGGCGTTGGTGCGCGCCACGATTCCGTTCACGTAGCTCGAGAGCACCCGGGCGGTGTCCGCGAGCGTCTCTCCCCGGTCGAGCTGGAGATCGCGGAAGCTCAACGGGAGCGCGATCCCGCCGAGCTGGAACATCCCCACCTGAAACGAGACCCGGGTCCGCGTCGAGGGCTTCTGGAACAGGAGCGCGAGCGTCTTCCCCGCGAGGACGTCCCGGAACTTGTCCGGCGACGCCTTCATTTCCGACGTGATGCGGAAGACCTCGGAAACGTCTTCAGCGGTAAGATCGCGGATAGAGATTAGATGCTTCGGCTCCATCGATATGGCGATTCTGGCGATTCGGGAACGGTCGTCGCTACGGGCTAAATCGAGTGAAATCCGAGTTTAGGAGTTGGACGAAGAGGTTGTCAAGCTTGCGCCGCGATTTCTTCTGTCAGGCTGCCTCGAAGAGAAGCGACGTGAGACCGGGAGAGCGGGAAAAATGGAGCTCCCGAAAGGGAACCGAAACCGCGAGCTGGGAAAAGACCTCGAGGATCCGAGCGGCGACCTCGGGAAGGTAGTACGGCACGATCGCGCGTGCGAGGAGCTCCGCGGCGAGGGAGGGAGAGGCGCTTCCGAGCGCGTGGAGTGCGGCCTTTCTCAGAACGAACATCCCGGCAAGAGGATGAGCGTCGCTCGAGACCACGTCGCCTTCCCCGGGCCACGGGGTGCCGAAGGCGACGAAACCCCGCTCCGTTTTTCGAACGGCGACGCGCTCGTCGGAAAGAAGCCGGGCTCCCTCCCGCGAGAGGAGGCCGGCGAGCGTCGTCTTTCCGTCACCCGAATGCCCCGCGAAGACCAGGGCACGGTTCGAGACCGCGGCGCCGCAGGCGTGCAGTAGCACGGCCCCGCGCAGCGCGAGCACGGGGACGACGAGAAGCTGGTCGAGGGGATAGGGAAGCTCCCAGGCCCGAATCTCGGGGCCGGTCGAGGCAAGCCGATTCCACGCGTTCTCCGAGAACAGAATCTCGGCGCGGGAGAAGTCGGGTTGGACGATGGCCTGGGAGTACAGAACTCCCGTCGGCGGATGATGGAACTGAAACGCCGTGGTCTCGCCAGCCCTCACCGCGCTCCACTGACAATGGGATTCGTACAGCAGGGGACCGGAAACGGGCTCGATCTCCGCGCGGCTCGCGATTCGAATCTCCGCGTCGACCGGGCCGCCGGTCTGGCCGATCGAGAAAGGCCCGTAGCTTCCCGGAAGCCTCAGACCGGCACCGCCGCCCGCCTCTCTTTCGACACGAAAGCGAACGCCGGCGATGCTGAAGGTCCGAGATTCCCCGGCCCGAATCGTTTGCGGGAGCCGATTCACGGGTGAACGGCCGTAGTAGCTAGCTTCCGAAGTTGAAACAGCTATTGTCCGCGCAGGTGCTGCCCGCGGGAGCGCTCGAAGAGAGGGTCTTGCATCCAGCGACCAGGCTCTCCTCGGCTTTCAGCGTGACCCGCCGGAGCTCCGGCTTGACGTAGGCCTTGCGCTCCTGCTTCTTCTGTTCTTCCATCTCTCGCGAACCTCCAGGGCTCTCAGGCAATGACCGGCAACCGCACCGTCGTCGTTTCGCCCGTGACTCGTGAATACTGGTCCACCGGCCCTTGGTAGAATCCGAGCTTCTCCGCCCGTCGATGCCCGACCTCGCAGGACCACTCGATACGGCTCTCCAGGTCTCCCTTTTCCATCTGAGACCACGCGGGACATTTGCCGCAGAGCGACACCAGGCTGCAGGAGTTGCATTGGTGCCGGGGGGTTCTCATCCGGGTGTAGACCGGCGGGAACATCTCGTCCCAGATTCGTCGAAAGCTCATGTGCCTCAGGCTGAACTCCGGCTCCCGGAGCAAGAGGCACATCTTCATGTTGCCGTAGGGATCGATGTGGAAGGTGCGGCTTCCGGCCCCGCAGGAGAAGAGGCGGCTCGAGCGGTACTCTTTCCGCGGCTCGAAATACTTCCGGTACTCATCCAGACGACCGGGAATCGAGAACTCGAGATCCACGGACTCCTCGGGGCTCAAGCGCACGTTGCAGGGAACCAGGGAGCGGTCGAAGTTCGGGTTGATCATGGTGTCGAACTTGAACCGGAGCCCCTTGCTTTCGGCGAACCGAGCCATGTCCGCGAGCTCATGCTGGTTGGTTCGCATCGCGACCGTCTTGAGCTTGAGAGGAACGCCGCGCTCCCACAGGAGCTCGACTCCCCGATAGCACTTCGCGTGCGAGCCGGGGATGCCGGTCACCGCCTCGTACGTCTCTCTGGTGAAGCCGTAGAGCGAGATCTCGACCACGTCGGGAGGGTCTTTCTGGAGCCGGTCCGCGATCCTCTCGGTGATCATCGTTCCGTTGGTGAAGAGGGTCACCAGAAGCCCGAGCTTCCTCGCGTGATCGTAGATCTCGAGAAAGTCGGGGCGGAGGAAGATCTCGCCGCCGGTCAGAAGCAGCCAGATGGTGCCGGCCTCGGCGATTTGATCGAGGATCGACTTGACCTCGTCGGTTTCGAGGACGCCCTTCGGCCATTCCCCGTCCCGGTAGCAGTGAAGGCACCGGAGGTTGCAGCGCAGGTCGAGCTCGATCGAGCCGCTCAGCGGAACGCGGTTCTCGATCCACTTGTTGACGACGTCCCTGGCGAACAGGTCCAGAGGCAGGTCAGGTATCTGCGCGCACGACATTTGGGACCTCGACTTCGGAAAACAGAGATTCTCCGAACTGGAAGCAAGGTGGGTGCCATTGCCCCGACCGCGCACTGGGGTGCGCAAGCAATTGCAGACAAGGACCTTGCTCGCCCGGCGTCGCGGGTCCGGGAGCTCCGCGAGGGGAAATCACCGCACGCCCACGCCTTTTTGGCACGGGTGCGGCTCTTCCGAAAATTCTAGGGCAGCGCGGCGAGCGTCCGCATATCGATCCCGGCGCTGAGGTTCCGGGGGTTGACGTTGGTCGAGAACGTCTTGCGGATGAAATCGTCCTGGCGATCGCCGATCATCGTCCCTTCGCTGGCGCCCTCGAGGCCGGCCGTGACCGAGCGGGCCGTAATGCTGATGCGGACGCTCGCGAGCGTGTTCTCGGCCGTGAGCACGATGCCGGCGAGGTCGAGGCTCGGGTCCTGCGGACTGTCCTGCTCGACCGGAGCCGTAACGCCGACGACGTAGCGGATCTGGAAGTCCTCGAGGTAGCTCACCGCTTGCGGATTCCCTCTGAAATCCGTCTCCCTCATCAGGATTTGGGGCGGGGGGCCGCTGTAGGTTCCGAGGGCGTCGAGCTGCGTGGTGTACCGAACGACGGAAACGCGCGAGATCATCGGCATCTGCGCCGGCGCGTTCCAGGAGAAGGTGGCATCCGGCATCCCCGCGGTCAGCTTCGAGTAGGCCGCGTCGTAGGCGCCGTAGTTCAGCGTTATCTTCGCTCCCGCCGGATCGGCGACGACGGCATCCACTCTGGCCAGGGCCCACTGAGGCACCCTTCCCGCTCCCGAAGTATCGACGTTCGCCACGTTGTTGTAGAGCAGCACCATGCCTTCGTCGATGTTGGCCGTCAGTGGGTCATCCATCGTGAGATTGGTCGTGGCCTCGATGAGAGTGACCTCTCCCGACATCAGGTCCACGCCTCTGACCTGCTCCGGCTCGAGATACACGTTGCCCGCCGACTGGAACGTTCCGATGACCTCGAGAACGTCGGTGGGGGCCGCGTCGCCGGCGCCGTTGATCCGCGAGAACGCAGGGAACTCCGGGGGCAGCCCCGCGCCCGCCTGGAGGATGTCCTTGGTCACGAGATCGAGCGCGGTGCGGGCGCTCTGCTGGAGATCGGCCACCTCCGGCTCGCGCTGGAAGGACCTCTGGCCCCTCGTGAGGAGGCCGAAGACGGCGGCCATCACGATCAGAGTGACCACCATCGATATCAGGACCTCGATCAGCGAGAATCCTCGCTCGGACTCGACGATGAATCGTTCTTGCCTCGCGTCACACATCGTTCTTACTCCCGGTTCGTGAGGACGGAGGCCGAGCCCCGGCCCCGCCCTCCCCCTCGGTTGGGTCGTCATTCATTGGATGCGCAGCAATCTCTTCGCGGGAGCCTCCCGTCGGAACCAGGCCGTACTCCCGCATCTTGTGGAGCAGCGTCTTGCCGCTCACGCCGAGGACCTCCGCGGCGCGCGCCCGGTCGCCCCCGACCTCCTCGAGAACTTCCTCGATCTTTTCCCGCTCCGCCATTGCCGCCGCGCGCCGGCCCACGTCGGCCAGACTCCCGCTGAGATCGAATCCCTTCGGAAGTCGCGGAGCGTCTCCGTCGAGACCGAGGTGGTCGGGGCGGAGGCGAGGGCCGTCGCACAGGATCACCGCGCGCTCGAGGCAGTTCGCGAGCTCCCGCACGTTTCCCGGCCAATCGTAGCTCCGCAGAATCTCGACGCAGTCCTCGGGAATCGCTATGGGCGCTTTGTTCATCACCCGGCAGAAGCGATCCACGTAGTGTCGCGCGAGGAGCGGAACGTCCCCACGGCGCTCGCGCAGCGCGGGGATCGAGATGGGAAAGACCGACAACCGGAAGTAGAGATCCTCCCGGAACTCCCCCTTCTCCGCCGCCTTTCGCAGATCGCGATTGGTCGCGGCGACGATGCGCACGTCGACGCTCAGGGTCGCGGTTCCGCCCACCCTCTCGAACGCCCGCTCCTGCAGCACGCGGAGGAGCTTCGACTGGAGCGCGAGGGGAAGCTCTCCCATCTCGTCCAGCAGCACCGTCCCGCCGGAGGCGAGCTCCAGCTTTCCCAGCTTGCGGCTGGTGGCTCCGGTATAGGCGCCCTTCTCGTGTCCGAAGAGCTCGTTCTCGAGGAGCTCGCCCGGAATCGCCGCGCAGTTCAGGGCGAGAAACGGGCCCTTGCGCCTCTGGCTCAGCTGGTGGAGGGCGCGGGCGAAGAGCTCTTTTCCGGTGCCGCTCTCCCCCAGGAGGAGCACCGTCGCGTCCGAGGTCGCGGCGCGCTGGAGGGCGCGGCTCACCTCGAGCAGCGCCGGGTCCTCCCCGATGATCTGTGGAAAGCCGTACCGGGCGGCGTATTCCTCCTTGAGCACCAGGTTCTCCAGGAGGAGCCGCCGCTGCTCGACCGCGCGCTCCATGAGGAGGAGCAGATGGTCGGTGTCCACCGGCTTCGACAGGAAGTCGAAGGCTCCGTCCTTCATCGCGAACACGGCGTCCTGCACCGTGCCGTAAGCCGTCATCACGATGACCGGCATGTTGGGATCGCACTCCCGCGCCGCCCGCAGCACGTCGAGTCCGCTCGCGCTTCCGGGAAGCCTCAGATCGGTGAGCACCACCGAGATCCGCGACGACGCGAGGATCCGGCGGGCATCCCCGGCCGTCCGGCTGTCGGCGACGGTGTAGCCCTTCGCCTCGAGGGTCCGCCTCAACATCGTTCGAAGAGAATCCCGGTCTTCGACCACGAGAACGTCGAACGCACCCGCGGCGGTCTCCGGTTTCGCGTCCAAAGCGGCTACGACCATGACTTCACGTTTCTTCGGGGAGCTCTCGCGTCAGCGCACCCATCCGGGGGGAACCCCCGCTTTGCGCGCTTCGGCCCGGACCGCCTCGAGCTCGGAGCGGGCGGCGGCGAGCTGCTGCTCGACTGCCTGGCGCGTGCCGAGGTTGTTCGAGCCCATCGGATCGACGCCGACTCTCTGTCCAGCGCCCCAGTCCTCGGACTGCAGCTGCTGCTCGAGCTTCGCGATCTTCTCCTTCGATCCCTTGACGCGGCTCTGCCAGTAGGCCTCGGTCCTGGTCTCGTCCTGGGCGGCCGCTTCGCCACCCTCTCCCTCCGCCGCGGTCCCCTCACCGGAGGCGGGCGTCTGCACCGTCGAGGACGCGGGGGGAAGCCCGCTCGAAGAGAGCTCGCGATCGGTGATGGTTCGCTTGGCCTCGGAGCTGTTCTTGCCGCGGCGCTCCTTCTCCTTCTTGGCGACCTCGGCCAGCGATTGTGAGAACGCCGCGGCCGAGCCGAGTCCGAAGACGAGCGTCGTCAGAACCAGAGTTCGAAAGCTTTGCATCATGATCACTCCTTTCAAGTCTCGCCCCTGGCGCGCTCTCCCGTCTGGCTTTGCTCCGCCAGGGCTTTCTTCGCGATCGCGAGGCGCTCGCGCACCACTTTCGCCCGCGGGTCCGACGCTCCCGCGCGCTGGAGAAAGGCTTCGTAAGCGGCGAGAGACTCCGGAATGCGGTCGAGCTTCTCGTAGGCCTGAGCCAGGCTGAAACGAAACTCTCCGTTCTCGGGCGCCCGGGCGACGGCCTGCTCCAGCGGTCCGAGCGCTTCCCTCGCCTGGCCCGACTGAAGCTCGGTGACCCCGAGAGCGTGCTGGGCGACGGCGGAGCTCGGGTCGAGCTCGACCGAGCTCTTTAGAGCGGCGATCGCTTCATCGAGTTTACCCGCCGCTCTCAAGCTCACCCCGTACTCGTACTTGAACTCCGGGTTCGCTTCGTTCGAGCCCGCGAGAAACGCCGCTTGCTCGAGAGCTTCGTCGGGTCTTCCCGCCTCCCTGGCGATCCGCGAGAGCTCGAGCCTCGCGGCGCGCTCGTCGGGATTCCTCTGGATGAACTCCCTGAGGGCCGCGGCGGCGCTCTCCAGATCGCCCGCCTTCTTGGCAACGGAAACGTATTCATCGAGGTGCGCGAAAGAGTCCGGCCGGAGCCTCCGCGCGTCCGCGAGAGCGCTCAGCGCTTCCGGAAACTGTTGCAGGTGATAGAAGGAAAGACCCAGATACTGGTGCGCCGAGGGATTGTCGGGAATCTCCTGAACCACTTCCCGGAAGAGATCGATAGCGGTGGAATAGTCCTGCTGGTTATAGGCCGCGAGGCCGGCGTGGAACGTTCCCAGCACCTCTTTCGAATCGATCCCGGTCGCCACCGGCGCCTCGCGCGGCGCCAGGTCCGAGCCTCCCGTGGATGCCTGTACCGCGGGAGCCCCCGAGCCGCCGTCGCCCGTCGCGCCGCGGAACAGAAGCGCCAGCGTCGCGAGTAGCACCACCGCGGCGACCCCTCCGATCAGAAGCTTCGAGATCGCCGCGCGATCCTGGGAAACCTCCTGCTCCGGCGCGCCCTCCACCAGGGGCTCGGAGCAGCGAATGCAGTACTCGAAGGAGCTCTTGTTCTTCGCGCCGCAATGGGCGCAGCGCTTCATCTTGCCCTTGGCCGCGCCAGGGGCGTTTTTTCGAGTGCCCGCCTTCGCCTGCTGGGGTGATTCCATACAGCCTCCCGAACCTCCGCTCGTCTCCGAGGGAGCCTTTTTTTCCTTCTGAGTATCCCCTAGCCTACTCGTTTTGCCTGGCAAAAGCGACAAGGCTGCCCGGGACCCGTAAGGATCCCGGGCAGCCGTAACCCGTTGTCCGCTATCAGAACGGCGAGATGCGGAAGCCGTCCACCAGCACCTGAATGGTCAGGCCGCTGCCGCCGCTTTGAACGTCGTCCGAGAAGTCGCCGCTTCCGTACACGTCGAGACTACCCGCGCCGCTTCCGAGACCTCCGCTCTTGGAAACGTACAGGTGGCCGTCCCTGGCGTAGAGCCCGGTGATCTTCGAGTCGCTGACCGAGACGCTCTCGTCGTTGCCGCCGCCGTCGAGGTCGACTTCCGCCTGGCCGGACAGGAGGCCGAGGGCGTACAGGCTGCTGTTGAAGAAGCCGGTGCAGGTGGCCGTGCTGAAACCCGGCGCGGACGCCGCGAAGAACACCAGAGGTATCGCCGTGTTGTCGACGGTGCCGATGGTGACCGGAGCGATATACACCCGCTCCCCGGAGTTCAACACCTTCGACCAGTACGGGGTCGACCCCAGCGGATACTGGGTGGTGTTGGAACCGTCGAGATCCGCGTCGACGAAAGTCGCGAACTTGAAGAGGTTGTTCGTGGTGGAAACGCGGATATCCCCTCCGGTTCCCGCCATGACGTAGACCCGCTGGTTGTTGGGATCGTTCATCAACGCGACGGGAGCGGTGATCGGCTGGTTCTTTCCGAGCTCCGCGAACTTCCGGAACGTCCAGTTGTTCGGGTTGAAGTCCGTCGTGACCAGCTTCCAGATCACCCCCTGTATGTCGCCCACGTAGACGCGGGTAACGTAGTCCTTGTTGTCCGCGACATCCTGCTGGTGCGGGTTGTAGAGGGAGGGCATCGCCACCACCGCGTTGTAGGGAACGGCCGCCGTCGTGTCGTTCGTCACCTGAGACCGGTTGTAGACGGAGCCGTTCTCCAGCCGGACGGAAAAGAGGTACTGTCCCTCTCTCGAGGCGTTGTTGCAGCCGTAGCCTCCGCCGAAGAAAGCGAGCCACTGATCGGCCCGGTCGGGGTCGCCCGAGGTGTTCGTCACCTGGACGTTCCCCATCACCGGAGTCGACCAGGTCTCCCCCATGCCATCGAGAAGCAGGTCGTTGATTCCCTCGCGGTTTCCGACGTTGAACCGGAGCTGCGGGGCCTGCGGATCGGTGATGTCGAGGGCCGAGAGGAACCGTCCGCCGCGCCCGCGGCCGAAGGTGAGCACCGTATGCCAGCCGTCGTCGCCGCCGTAGTCGGAGCGGAGGAACGCGTCCTTGACCGTGGGCGCCCCGGACATCGTGAACTGGTGGTTCGCGATGCCGTTGTTCTCCGCGACCACCAGGGCGACGAACTCCGAGAGGAGGTCCCGGCTTCCCGCGACCTCGCCCGCGGCCATGCCCATGACGTCATCGGGAATGTAGGCAAACACCTCATCCCCCGTCTCCCCGTCGAAGGCGTGCAGCATGCCTCCGTTCGTCGGGAGATACACCGTGGTCCTTCGGTTGAAGTGATCCCAGTAGAAGCCGTCTCCCACCTGGGTTCCGCCGACACCGTACTCGTCCGCGTGGTTCTGGGGGGGATCGAAGTCGGGCGACCTCGGGGGGCTTCCGACCACCGCCGGCGAGGCGATGGCGTCGAAGAGCTTCCAGGTGGGCAGTCCATCGGTTCCCACCGTCGAGAAGTTGATCGTTCCGTCGGTACGGTAGAGCGTGCCCGTGGTCGGGTGCTTCGAGAGCCGGTATCCCCGGACGACCCCAACGACCATGTCCCTGGCGTCGTGCGCGGTCAGGGCGCCGACGCCGTCGATGGTGTTCAGGTATCCCGCGGTCACGCCGAGATCCGCGGCGGTCACGTTCGCGGTCGTGAACGGAAGAAGATTCGTCTGACCCCGTTTGTTGAACAGGATATTGCGGCTGTCGGGCGAGCGCTGCTGGAGCTGATCTCCGGCGTCCCAGATCTTGGTGAAGTCCGCCTGGCGCGCCGTTCGGGGAGCGAACTCATCCGTCACCCGGTACACGTTGTGCGCCGTGAAATGGCCCAGGAAGTGGGGGACATCCACGGAAGTCGCGAAGACCACGTTGTTCTGATGGTTCGAGCGATTCATCCGGGCTTCCCTTACGTCGTCGGGATCCGGCGACGAGGGGCCGCCGTCTCCGATGAGCTCGTCCGTCACAGCCAGCAGCAGGAAAAGTCTGCCGGCGACAGTTTCAACCCCAGCCTGTCCACCTCGCACTACGAACGCGAGTGGATCTTGACCTACCTGGGCGACTTCTATGTCAACCTGATGATCACGATGGTACTTGGCGGCCTGTGGCATGGCGCCAACTGGACATTCCTGCTTTGGGGCTTCTTCCACGGCGGGCTATTGTGTATTTACCGGCTATTCAGCTGGGGACAGTCGACACCTCGAACACTTGTCG
>DAISKN010000155.1:0-11716 GCA_036820975.1 Acidobacteriota bacterium
TGGCAGATCCGCTTCAGCGAGCAGTTGCGATAGATCTCCGCGAGGACGCCCACTTCGAGTCCCCAGTCGGAGGGGATGCGGTTCACCCGCGCCAGATCGGCGTGCATCGCGAACTCGCCCGCGAGAGCATAGCGGAAGCTGTCGATATAGTGGAGGAATCGGACGCTTCCACAGAGCTCGCTCAGCGACCGGATGAGAGGAGTGAGGAGCAGCCGTGTCACCCGTCCGTGCATACGGTCGCTCAGCCGGGCGTAGTAGCCCTTGCAGAACTCGAACGGGAGGTTCGGGTTCATAACCGGATAACAGAGCCGGGCGAGCAAGTAGCGCTGGTAGTTCACGATGTCGCAGTCGTGGAGGGCCATCACCCGCGCTCGTCCCTCCGCGAGCACGTATCCGTAGGCCATCCAGCAGGAGCGGCCCTTGCCGTCGGGTCCGATGTAGAGACCCTGCTCCTCGAGACTCTGGAAGAGCTTCGCGATCCTCGGTCCGTCGATCCACACGATGCGAACGTCTCCCGATAGCGAGCGGAGGCGGTCGCGGGCCTCACGGAACTGATCGCGGTTGGTGCGCGACAGGGCGAGCACGAACTGGTCGACGTAGCGCACCTGTTTGAGCTCCTGGAGAATCCCTTCCATCGCGGGGCTCACGAAGTCCTGGTGAAGCGCGGGCAGCACCAGCGCCAGCGGCGCCTGCGCCGCGAACTGCTCCAGCTCCCGCTCCAGGGGCTCGGGATTGGCTTCGACCAACCGGTGAAGCGTGGCGATCAAACCGGTTTGATAGAAATCCGACACGTCGCACCTCCGTTCGCCCGCGAGAGAACACTTCAGCGGACCTCCGGTTCGCGGAGTCTATGGTATGGGGCTCGTAGCGGGGTCCGCCCCGGGAGAATACCTTTCTCAGTCGAGGAGAGCAACCCCGGTCGGGAGGAGGGCCAGGACGGCGACCATGAGAACGAACGCTCCAAGGAGGAGTGCGCTTTCGCGGCGCTCCCAGCGGATGTCCCAACGAAGCGTCGCCTTAGAGGCGGCGAGCGCCGCGGCCATGGCGACCAGAAAACCCGCGGGGTTCCACCATAGCCAGGGAACAGCCGGCGCGAACGACGCGAGAGCGAGGTTCCCCGCGAGACCGGCGCCGAGACCGAGGAGGGCCGCGGTCCCGGTCACTCCCGGCGCGAGCACCCCGAGGACGAAGACCGCGAGAACCGGTCCGTAGAAGGCGGATCCCACCATGTTCACGAGCTCCAGGATCCCAGCGCCGCTTCGAGAGAAAATCATCCCCGAGCCGACGGCGAACAGCCCCCAGGTGAGGGAGGTCGCTCTCCCCCACCAGACGGATTGCCGCGCGGGATCGACTCCGAACACGTCGTCGAGAGTCACGGCGGCGAGGGAGTTCAGAGCGGAGTCGATGGAGGACATGGCCGCGGCGAGGATGGCCGCCAGCAGAAGCCCGCGAAGCCCGGTCGGGAGGTAGTTCATCAGGAAGACCGGCACCAGGCTGTCCGCGGGCCGCCCCTCCATAACCGCCGCGAACGCTTCGTCGTATTTCAGGAGCGCGGCGAGGAGGAGTCCGAAGGCGCAGTAGGTGAGCACCATGGGGAATCGAAGGAGCCCGTTCAGGAGGAGAGCGCGCCGGGCGTCGAAATCACTCCTCGCCGTGAGAAGCCGCTGGGCCTGGCTCTGATCGCAGCCGTAATAAGACAGGTAGAGGAAAAGCCCGCCGAAGAGCATGGGCCAGAGCGAGAACGGGTCCCCGCCGGGCGCCTCGAGGACGAAGGTGGCGGCGCGCTCTTCGGGAATTGCGGCGAGAACTTCGAGCCCCGCGTGCTCGAGGAGGTAGAACGCGGAGACGAACGTCCCGCCCCAGAGGAGCGCGAGCTGCAGGACGTCGCTCCAGATGTCGGCGACGATGCCTCCGAGGCTGGTGTAAGCGACGGAGAAGACGCCGACCGCGAGGAGCGCCGCGTCGACCGAGCAGCCGAGAACCTCCGACACGACCAGCGCGGAGGCGTAGAGGATCACGCCCAGGGCCAGACCCCGCGCGAGAAGGAAGCTTCCCGCGAGGGCGCGCCGGGTCGCCCGTCCGAACCTCGTCTCGGCATATGCGTAGATCGAAGCTCCGGGGACGGACCGGAGCGCCGGAAGGAGGATCGCGGACAGGAGCAGCATCGCGAGAGGCACTGCGAGCTCGTACTGGAGCCACCGCAGCCCGCCTCCGTCCCGGAGCGCGACGAAGGCCGGGGCTCCCACCAGGCTCACCGCGCTCGCCTGGTTCGCCATGATGGAGAGCGCCAGAGGGACGCTTCCCATGGAGCGGCCGGCGAGAAAGTAGTCATCCCCCGTGCGCTGTCGCCACGCGAACGCGAGCGACATGCCCACGATGGCGAGGAGGTACAGGGCGACGATGGCGAGATCCAGTGGAGGCAGGCGCTCCAGCATCGCCCCGTCAGGCATCCGCGTACCCGTGGTCCCAGAGGCGCTCGCGATCGTGGTTCCTGAGATCGACACCGAAACTCATGTAGGCCTTCAGCGGAAAGAGCACGTTGAGCCAGCCGGCGTGAGTCTCGATCCACTCCTCCGGCGGGACTCCGTCATGGACCAGCGTCAAGTCCGTCCCTCCCCTCCCGTCGGGCGCGAGGTCGAAGCTCGCGGGCGCACCGAAATAGTCCAGAGAGAGACGGTTAGGCGGCTCTCGTTCGAGGATGCGGGCCTCGTAAGTGACGCCGTTTCCGAACTCGAACAGGATGGCTCCGTCCTTCTCGACGGCCCGCTCGGCCCAGAACGAGGCGCGGCCCTCGTCACTCGCGAGCGCCCGATAGACCGTCTCCGGAGGCGCGGGGAGGTGAAGCTTCCACCGGATCGGCCCGCCCACGCCGTCGCCGCGCATACCCTTCGAAGCTTATCCGAAATAGAATCGAGGCCGTAATCCGAGGAGGAAGAAATGAGCCTCGCCGTCGTTGCCCTGGCCGCGTCCGCCGCGCTCGCTCCCGACGTCGTCTACGTCAACGGAAAGATCGTGACCGTCGATGCGGTCTTCTCGGTCGTTCAGGCCGTCGCGGTCCGCGACGGGAGATTCGTCGCCGTCGGCACGAACGACGACGTCCGGGCTCTCGCGGGGAACGGAACGGCGGTGGTCGATCTCGGGAAAAAGACCGTGCTCCCCGGCTTCTACGACAACCACATCCACCTCGACCCCGACGAGGCCCTCCAGAAGTGGGAGGAAGGGTATATCCCCGCGGTCGAGGCGTGGTGCCGCGACGCCGATACGATGGAGAAGCTTCTCGCGGCGCTCGCGCGTGAGGCGACGAGCACACCGGAGGGCGATTGGATCCGCGGAGGGCTCACCCGACCGGACTGGCCGAACGACAAGGTCCCGACGCGGTGGCAGCTCGACGAAGCCGCGCCTCGAAATCCGGTGATGCTCACCCGCGGGCCGCACACCTACATTCTCAATTCGCGCGCCCTCGAGCTCTCGGGCATCGACGAGACGACGCCGGATCCGGGCGGCGGTTGGATCGTCCGCGACGCGAACGGCGTTCCCACCGGACGGGTCCTCGAGTCCGCGCGGCGCATGGTGAATCGCGCGATGCCCCCATCGCCTCCCATCGAGCGCGAGGAGGGCATCGCCACGATGAAGACCGTCCTCGATCAGCTCGCGAGCCTCGGCATCACCAGCGTGAACATCGCCGGCGTCCGTCCGAATCGCGTGAGGTGGGTGCAGGAGCTCTACGAGCGCTGGGGGGAAGTCGTCCCGCGCGCCGTCATGCAAATCCGGCTGTCGCCTGGGCACGACAGCTACGACGACGCGGAAGTGGGCATCCGCAACTCGATCGCCGAGCTCGAGGGTCTCGCGTTCCGCACGGGATTCGGGAACGACCGGCTCGAGCTGGGAGCGATCAAGATGAGCATCGACGGCGGGCTCTCCGCTCCGGTCTTCTGGTCACTCGAGCCCTATGAGGAGAGGCCGGACTTCTTCGGCGCGGTACGGATCCCCGCGGAGATTTTTCATCCGGTGGCCAAGCGCGCCCACGAGCTCGGGTGGCAGCTCGGAGTCCACGCCATGGGCGACGGGGCGGTCAAGATGGTCGTCGACGAGCTCGAGCGCATTCTCGAGGCGAGCCCGAGAAGCGATCACCGCCACTACCTGCACCACATCGCGGTGAAGCCTCCGGAGGAAACGATTCACAAGATGGCGCGGCTCGGAATCCTGGCCTCGAGCCAGCCGTCGTTCACCGTGGGCCTCGGCGCCTACGCCGCGGAGGCGCTCGACGCCGAACGGGAACGAACCCAGAACCCGACGAAGTCGCTCCTCGATCGCGGAATCCGCGTCTCGCACGGTTCCGACTCCGCGCCCTATGGACCGCTCATCACCCTCTGGACGGCGGTGACGCGCAAGGGCTTCCAGGGCCGGGTCTACGGCCCGGAGGAAGCGGTGACCGTCGAGCAGGCGATCCGCCTCCACACGCTCGAGCCCGCGTACCTCACGTTCCAGGAGGACCGGAAAGGATCGATCGAAGTGGGAAAGCTCGCCGACATGGTGGTCCTGGGCGAGGATATCCTCAGCGTCGATCCCGAGCGCATCCGATCGATTCCGATCGAGGCGACGATCGTGGGCGGGCGGGAGATCTACCGGAGGGCCGCCGGGCCCGACGCAACCGCCGGTTTGGCGAGATAGAACGTCGGCTCAGACGATCCCGTCGAGGAGGCTTCGGAAGAATCCCCGGGCAACGCGCTCGTCGCCGGCTTTCGCCCCCGCCCGGGCCCCCTCGAAGAAGACCTCGAGAGCCGAAAGCTCCCCGCGGTCGAGCCAGATGCCGCTGCATCCCGGGCAGCTGTCGACGGTGATCCGCGAGCAGTAACCGTACTCCCTTCGCTCGAGCGCCTTTCCGCAGGAGGGGCAGGTTCTCTCCTTCTCGGAGCGCTGGCGCGCCATCTCGTAAGCGCGGGCAACGTGGTCGGGGATGCCCTTCAGTTCTTCCGAATAATCGCGTTCCTTCGTGGACTCGATGCGCTGGAGCTCTCCGGCATCGAGCCAGATGCCGCGGCACTTCGCGCACTCGTCGACCTGGATATCCGCCTCGTAGCGCGCGCTCGTCAGGACCTCGCCGTCGACCGGACAGTTCATTCTGGTTGCCTCTCTCGAACGATTATAAGGGCTCGGGCTCAGATTCTCTCGACCTGCTCTCGCGGAACCCACCCCGTGAGGCCGTTCGCGAGCGAGACATGGAGAAAGCCCTCCCGCTCTCCCAGGATTCTCACCTTGAGCCCTTCGTGGATCTCGGCGAGGCGCGGACTCGATTCTCCCGGACCGCTCCTCACGTAGGCGTTCTCGGTGACCACCACCGCTTCGACGCGGTTCGACTCCGCGCGCACCTTGGCGACGAGGCTCGCTCCCGCGAGGAGCGCCACCGCCACCGAGCCGGCGAGAACCGCGAGGGTCGCGGTCCGCAGGCTCGGCCATCGATCGAGGAGCAACAGGGTGACCGCGCTTCCCCCGACGAGGAACGACAGGCTCAGAACCTGGGCGAGAGCGCCCGGTGCCGCCCTCCGGTAGAGATCGACCACCCAGCCGATCGCGAGCGGAAGCGGGGGCGGCTCGAGTCCGCCGGATACGAGCTCGTCGGCGAACGCGAGGTTGGCGCGCACGTCCTCGTCTCCCGGCATGAGCTTCAGCGCCCGTTCGTAGCTCAGGATGGCGAAGCCGAGACGTCCCGCCTTGAAGTAGGCGTTGCCGAGGTTGTAGTAGAGAACGCCGTCCTCGACGCCGCTAGAGCGAATCGACTCGTAAATCTCGATCGCTTTCGGGAAGCGCTCCTCCTGGTAGAAAGCTTCCGCCCGTTGAAACGCGTCGACCGGCGTCGTGAACGCCGCCTGGAGGAGAAGCCAGGGAACCAGGTTCATTTCGACCAGTGCCTTTCGATGTCGACGATGAGCTCTTCCGTGCGCCTCCGCAGGGAGTCCATGTCGTCGCGGCTTCTCGCACCCGGAGTGAACCGGGCCTCCTCGCACTTGCCGAGAACCTCCTCGAATTCCCGCCGGCGTTCTTCGGGGACGGAGTGCTCCAGAAGGAGGGCGGCGATGCTCGAGGAGGTCAGTCCCGAGGGGCTCACGCCGGATTTGTCACCCACGTAACGGTAGAGGGCCGCCGCGATCTCGTCGTAGAAATCCCTCGAGCCTTCGGACGCGAGCTTCGCCGCTTTCTTCATCCGCTCGCGGGCCATCCGATGAGCGCGGCGGCTTCGGAAGAGGCGCGAGTGGGTCTTCTCTTTCTCCTGCTGCTTGAGGTAGAAGAGCAAGCCGAGATTCCAGAGGACGGGAAGAACCAGAGCCCCGTAGAACCACGGGGTCTCCTGGAAAGGACGACTCGCGGCTCCGAGCCGCGCGGGCGCCGGCTTCAGGAAGCGAATGTCCTCGCGGAGAAGAGTGACGTCTCTCCTTGTGGCCACGTTTCCTCCGAGCCCGGAAGATGAGGCGGTCGCGTCTCCCACAACCTTCATCTGAAGGGGGCCGACCGATGCGGTGACGTATTTCTTCTCCTCTGGGTCGAAGTACTGGAAGCGCCACGGACCCACTTCTTTCGTTCCCGAGGACTCGGGCACCAGCACGTACTCCCAGCTCTTCTCCCCCTCGAGGCCCGAGGCTCCCGCGCGCGCCTTCTCCTCGGTCTTGGGAGCGAACGCGCGGAACCCCTTGAGCTCGGGAAGATCGGGAGGCGTCACCGAGCGCAGGTTCCCCTTTCCCGCGATGGCGAGAGTGAGAGTCACCGGATCGCCGGCCGCTACCTCCTCCTGGCTCACCTTCGCCTGGAGCTCGAACTGGCCCACGGCGCCCTTGAAGTCCGCCGATCGCCCCGAGGTCGGCAGCGCCGCCACGTCGATCGAGACGGGCTGGGACCGCAGGGTCACCGGGCTCGAAGCTCTCGCGAAGAACGCGTCGAAGGGATCCCCCGAGGTGAGCCGGAACGCCATCGAGAACGTGAGCGGCGGGATCTCGAGCTTCCCGCTCTGCGTCGGGAAGACGACGCGCTGCTTGAGGGGAAAGCTGATGTACTGCTTCCCCTCGACCGTCCGCCGCTCGACCGAAGGCTCCTGCCCGAGATCGACCTCCTCGACCCAGAATCCGCCGAGAGGCGGATCGTCCGCGATCTCGGGTCCGAGCGGCACGTAGCGGCTGTAGAGACGGTACGTCACCACCACCTGTTCTCCCTGGAACACGGCGCGCTTCGATACCTCTGCCCGAACGAATACGTCGTCCTCCTTGAGGTCGAGCTCGCGCCTCCGGGTCCCGCCGGAGCCTCCGAAGGGATCGAAGGGGCTCCCGAGTCCGCGGGGCCTCCGCGCCACGAGCGAGCCCGGAGCGACCTCGACCTGGATGGGGCTCGTGCGATGAACGGTCCCATCGACTTCGACCTCGACCGGGCCGATCTCGAAGGAGCCTTCCTTCTGGGGAAGCAGCTGGTAGATGTACGAACGGGTCGACGACATGCGCCCGTTGACGATCTGGATCTGGCTCGACGTCGACCGGGAAGCGAGGCGGAAGGCGTCCATTCGGGGAAGCACCGGCTCGCCGTCGGCATCGCCCCCGGAGATCGAGACCGTGAGCTCGAGGACGTCTTCGACGCCGATGCGCTCGGCGTTGACCGTGGCCTCGACACGCACGTCCTGGGCCGCCACCACCGAGGCGGCCAGAAGCGCACCGAGAAAGGCTCGGCCTACCAAATCTTCCCCTTCCCTCGGGCCCGCGCCTTCTGCTTCTTCTGCTGTTCCATCTGCTGGGCCTGCTCCATCTGGGCGAGCGCTTCCAGGATTCGCTCCGCTTCGTCCCGGCTCATTTCCACCGGCTGCGAATCGGCTCCGGCTTCGTCGGCCGTCGACTCTTCCGGTTTCGGCGTCGGCGTCGGGTCCTTCTCCGGGTCCTGGCTCTTCTGCGTCTGGTCCTCGCCCCCTTCCTGGTTCTCGCTCTCGCCTCCCCCGCCGCCCTCCGGTTGCTGCTGCTTCTGCTGCTCCTCTTCCTTCAGCTTCTGGAGAGCGAGCTCCAGGTTCTGCCGCGCGTCGACGTCCGATGGATCGATGCGGAGGGCGTCGCTGTAGGCCTTCACCGCCTCCTGCCACTTCTCGCCCGCGTAGTGAACGTTTCCCGAATTGAAGCTCGCGCGCCTCGCGGCCTCCGATTTCTCTCCGAGGGCGGTCTTGTACTCTTCGAGCGCCTTCTCGCGATCGCCCTTCCGGTACTGCACGTTCCCGATGTTGTAATGGAGCTCGGGCGCCTCCGGATGCTCCACCTGGGCCCGGGTATAGCTCTGAAGGGCCTCGTCGAGCTTTCCCTCGACGTACCGCTCGTTGCCTTCGCGAGTCGACTTCTCCTTGACCGGCCCGAGGATCTGCCCCAGGGCGAGCGCCGTGAGGATGAGTTTCATGCCGTCTGCCTCGCTCTCCGCTCCCGCGAAACCAGAGACTCCGCCAGCAGGAACAAAAGGGCAAACGAAAGCGGCCAGTAGTACCGCTCCTGGAACCGCCGGAAGAGCTGCGACTCCAGCTCCTCGCCTTCCATCCCGGCAACCAGGCCCGCGATCTCCTCGATCTCCTGGTCCTGGTCCGAGATTCGGAAATACTTCCCTCCGGTCTCGAGCGCGATCCGCGAGAGCGTCTCTTCGCCGAGCCGGCTCAAGACCGGCTCACCCGAGTCGTCGCGGATGTAGTCGGTGACGTCCCCGCTCTCGTTCCTCACGGGAATGGGCTCACCTCCGGGCGTTCCGACGCCGACGGTGTGGATCACGATGCCCTCTTCCTTCGCCTTCTCCGCGACGCCGATTGCGCTTCCCTCGGTCTCCTCGCCGTCCGTCAGGAGGACCACCACCTTGAACTTCGAGTCCCGCGCCACGAACCCGCGGCTCGCGGCTTCGAGCGCCTGGAGGATGTCGGTCCCCGGCTCCGGGACCACTCCCGTTCCCACGGTGTCGAGGAATATCTTCGCCGCCCCGTAGTCGAGGGTCAGCGGACACTGCACGAAGGCGCTGCCCGAGAAGACGATGAGGCCGATGCGGTTCCCCTGGAGCCGGTCGATGAGCGCGGAGGCGATGTAGCGAGCCCGTTCCATGCGGGAGGGAGCGACGTCCGTCACGTCCATGCTGAACGAGGTATCGAGAACGATGAAGACGTCGACCCCGCGGGCCACGACTTCATCCGTCCCCTGCCCCCACTGCGGCCGGGCGATCGCGAGGACGAGAAAGAAGACCCCCACGAGGAGAAGCGCGGCCTTCCATCGATCGCGGCGGCGGCTCACTCCGAGAGACAGCCTCTCGAGGAGCCTGGGCTCGGCGAGGCGTTCCGCGGCCTTCCCTTTCCGCCGCCCCGACCACAGGAGGAAGAAAAAGAGCACGGGGAGGAGGAGCAGCCCATAGAAGGCGGAAGGTGTCGCGAACTGCATCAGGGGAATCTCCTGAGCCGGGTCCGTGAGAGCGCGAGCTCGACCCCCAGGAACAGGAGCGCCGCCGTCATGAACCGCGGGGCGAGCTCGGTGTAGCGGACGTACTGCACCTGCTCGATCTCGGTTCTCTCCAGCGTATCGATCTCCTCGTACACCGCTTTCAGCGACTGCGCGTCGCGGGCCCGGAAGAACCTCGCGCCGGTGGCGTCAGCGATTTTCGTCAAAGTCTCCTCGTCGATGGGAATCTCCACGTTCTGATACACGACTCCGTAGAGAGGGTCGCGGAAGGGATAGGGCACCAGCCCGCCGCGGCCCACGCCCACGGTGTAGATCTTGATGCCGAAGGTCTTCGCCAGGCCCGCCGCCGTGAGGGGATCGATCTCGCCCGCGGTGTTCTCGCCGTCCGTGAGGAGGATCATCAGCTTGGACTTGGCATCCGAGTCCTTGATGCGGTTGACTCCCGAGGCGATGGCGTTTCCGATCGCCGTCCCGTCGGGAACGATGCCGATGGCGACGTCCTCGAGCTGCGTCAACAGGATGTCGTGATCGAGAGTGAGAGGAGTCTTGGTGAGGGCGTGCCGCGCGAACACCACCATCCCCAGACGATCGTTGTCGCGCCTCTGTATGAAATCGGCGACGACCTCCTTCGCCACGTGGAGGCGGTTGTTCGGCCGGAAGTCCTCCGCCAGCATGCTGCTGGAGACGTCGATGACCAGCATGATGTCGACGCCCTCGGCCACGATCTCTTCCCCCGCCGCTCCCCTCTGCGGGCGGGCGAGGGCGACGACGAGAAGCGCTATCGCCAGCATCCGGAGAGCGAATGGAAGCCAGGCGAGCCTCGCCCAGAGGGAGGGGGTCAAAGCCGCGAGGGTCGAGAGCTCCGGGAAGCGAAGCGCCGGCTCCCGCCCCCGGCGGCGAATTCGGAAGGAAACGAGGAGCGGAATCACCGCAAGAGCGAGAAGGCACCAGGGATAAGCGAATCGGCTCATGCGATCTCCCTCTCGGGCTCGGAAGCCGGCGCCGGACGCGTCTTCTCGATCCAGGAAAGGGCGAGCGCGAACGACCCATCGGCCTCGGCCGCCTCGGGCACGAACTTCGCGAACTTCACCAGATCCGAGACGTCCAGGATCGCCCGCAGACCGGAGGCCGTTCCCGGGGCCAGCTTCCTCGGCTTGAGGTCCGAGAGCACCTCGGAGGTCGTCCGCTCCAGGTACGGCACCTCGAAGCGCCTTCCCGCATAGCGCTTCATCACGTCGGAGAGCTCGGTGTAGAACGCCTTGAGCTCGCCTTTGCGAATGAGGTCCTTTTCCGCCAGCCGCCGGAGCGCGGCTTCGGCCTCCACGTCCGCCGGCGGAAGAGGCGGGGTCCAGGCGGGTGCTTTCACCCCCTCGGGCTCCTTCCGAAGCTTCCTATAAATAAGGTAGGCCAGGACGGCGGCGGCGAGAGCCAGAAGGAGCCACCAGGCCAGCCGGAAGTCCCGCGGGACCGTGAGGTCCATGGGCTCTTTGATGTCGTGGATCTCCGTCACGTCGGGAGTCAGCGACGTCACGATCTCGACGGGAATGGGGTCGGTCGCGAGGGACTCGACCTTTCCGTCCTTCTGGTACTGAATCTGGAGCGCGGGAATCTCGACCCGCTCGGGGAGCCGGTAGGCCGCGAGACGAATCCGAAGGCGCGTCTCGACGGGGCTCACCTCCTCCTCGGACTTCCCGATGACGTCGAAGGGTGCAAAAGCCGTATCCGGAGGAGCGATGTAGCGCCCCTCCGGCGGATGACGCAGGACGAGCGTCAACGCCACGTCCTCGCCGACCTGGACACGCTCCTTGTCGACGCTGGCGGAGACGGACCACTCTACGGGCCCTTCGGGAACGACGGGTGTCTCGTCGCCGCCACAGGCGGCGAGGACGAGAGCGAGCACGAGCCAGCGCTTCATCGCCGGAGACGCCTCGATCGCATCTGGAAGAACCGCAGGAGAGGCCGGTCGTACGGAGTCCCGGTGTCGACGTCGATGACGTCGACTCCCATGGCGGCGAGTCCCTCCCGGGTCTTCCGGCCCCGTTCGAGGCTCGCGCGGTGATAGGCCGCCATCGCCTTCCGGTCGGAGGTGTCGACGAGGAGCCTCCGGCCGCTCTCGGCGTCCTCGAGCTCCAGAAGGCCGATGCCGGGAATCTCCCTCTCCGCCGGGTCGGAGAGGAAGACCGAGATCAGATCGTGCTTCTTCGCCGCCACCCGCAGGGGCTTCTCGAAGCCGGTGTCGAAGAAATCCGAGAGGACGAAAACCACGGCGCGCTTCC
>DAISKN010000156.1:0-11696 GCA_036820975.1 Acidobacteriota bacterium
AGTCCCAGTGTGGCCGTCCGCCCTCTCAGGCCGGCTACCGATCGAAGCCTTGGTGAGCCATTACCTCACCAACTAGCTAATCGGGCGCGGGCTTCTCCTCAGGCGCCAGGCCCCGAAGGGTCCCCGGCTTTGATCCTCAACTCCTATGAGAGAAGGATGTCATGCGGTATTAGCTCAAGTTTCCCTGAGTTATTCCACACCCAAGGGCAAATTACCCACGTGTTACTCACCCGTCCGCCGCTATACTCAGGGACCGAAGCCCCCTTTCCCGCTCGACTTGCATGTGTTAGGCACGCCGCCAGCGTTGATTCTGAGCCAGGATCAAACTCTCGAGTTTAACTGTTTCCCCGCCTTCGCCCTTACGGGCTACCGCGGGAATCTCGAGCGCCTCATGGGCCTGGCGGCCCGTCGAGGCTTCAATCCTAGTAAATACTCGCTTGGCTTGGACTCGCTCTACCTAGTTTTCAAAGAACAGGCCCCGTCAGGGGCAATTGGCGAGATTACACGAAAGCATTGCAGTCGTCAAGGGAATTTTACAGGAGAGTCATTTTCGGGTGTAGAGTGGCGTGAGGTGACCTCCATGAGAAGTGAACTCGCCATCCCGGTCTTGTTCCTGAGTCTCGGATCGGCGGCGGCGGCGCAGACCCAGGAGCCGAAACCGCAGATCCGAGTCACGGGAAGGGCCACGGTCAGCGTCCAGCCCGAGCAGGCGTCGGTGGACGTCGGTGTCGTGACGGAGGCGAAGGAGGCCAGAGACGCCGCGCGATTGAACGCCGAGAAGCTCGATGCGGTGCTGGCGGCCATTCGGAGCGCTCTCGGCTCGAGCGCGAAGCTCGAAACGGTCAACTACTCGCTCAATCCCGTGTACCGCTACCCCGAGCCTCGTAACGAGCCCGTCCTGACGGGCTATTCGGCCTCGAACGTGATCCGCGTGCAGGAGCTCGCCCTCGACAAAGTCGGGGAGGTCATCGACCTCGCCACCTCTTCGGGCGCGAACTCGGTCTCGAACATCGTCTTCGGGCTGCGCGACGAGGCCGCGGCGAAAGCGCGTGCTCTCCGGGAAGCCGCGATCGACGCGAAAGCCAAGGCCGACACGCTGGCAGACGCGCTCGGCGTCCAGGTTCTGGGAATCCTTTCGGTCTCCGAGGGGGAGCCGGACGTCATCCGCCCGCAACCGATGTACCGGGCGGAGATGGCAATGGCTCAGGCGGACGCGCCGACTCCCGTCGAGGCCGGAACGATCGACGTGCGCGCGAGCGTGACGCTGGTGGTAGGAATCAGCCCGTAATCACGAACCGGACGAACTTCCTCTTGCCGACCTTGAGCACGTAGGCGCGTCCTGCCTTGAGCTCAAGAAGTCTGTCGGCACCTTCCATGCGCACGCCGTCAACGGAGACGGCGCCCTGCTCGATGAGCCTCTTCGCCTCGGTGCGCGAGGGCGCGAACTCCGACATCGAAAGGAGAGCGCTCAGGGCATAGGTACCTGGCGCGACTTCTTTCTCGCGGATCTCGTCCGGCATCTCCTTCTTCCGGATGACGGAATCGAAGTGTCTCGCAGCTTCCTCAGCCGCCGCTCTCGAGTGGAAGTCCTCGACGATCCGCCGAGCGAGGTCGATCTTCGCCTGCATCGGCCCGCTCTTGGCTTTCAAGGACTCGATCTCGGCGAGGCTCATGTCCGTAAGGAGCTCGTAGTACTTCCACATCAGCGCGTCGCTTACGGACATCACCTTCCCGAACATCTCCGCCGGGGCTTCGGTGACGCCGATGTAGTTTCCGAGGCTCTTCGACATCTTCTCGACCCCGTCGAGCCCCTCCAGCAGAGGCGTCGTCAGGACCACCTGCGGCTCGAGCCCGTACTCGCGCATGATGTCGCGCCCGACGAGGAGATTGAAGAGCTGGTCGGTCCCGCCGAGCTCGAAGTCGGCCTGGAGCGCGACGGAATCGTAGGCCTGCGCCAGGGGATAGAGGAGCTCGTGGATGGCGATCGGCTGCTGTGCTTCGAACCGCTTCTGGAAGTCGTCGCGCTCGAGCATGCGCGCGACGGTGTATCGAGAGGCGAGCCGAATGAAGCCGTCGGCGCCGAGAGCTCCGAGCCACCGGCTGTTGAAGTCCACGATCGTCTTCTCCGGGTGGAGAATCTTGAAGACCTGCTCCTTGTAGGTCTGGGCGTTCTTGTCGATCTCCTCCCGCGTCAGCTGAGGCCGGGTCTTCGATTTTCCGCTCGGATCGCCGATGAGCCCGGTGAAGTCCCCGATGAGGAAGACCACGTCGTGCCCCAGGTCCTGGAAATGTTTCATCTTCCGCATCAGGACCGTGTGCCCCAGATGGATGTCCGGAGCCGACGGGTCGAAGCCCACTTTGACTTTCAGGGGTTTTCCGGTAGCGGCCGATCGTTCGAGCTTCGCCTTAAGCTCCTCGCGGCGGACGACGTCGACCGCGCCTTTGGTGAGATAGGCGATTTGTTCGTCGATGGTCATTTTTTCTCGAGCACCAGGGCGATCGCCTCGGGATAGATCTTGTGCTCCTGCTCCAGAATCCGCGCGGAAAGAGAATCCTCGTCGTCGCCATCGAGAACGGGAACCGCGCTCTGCATGAGGATCGGCCCGTGGTCGAGCTCTTCGTCCACGAGGTGCACCGTCGCTCCCGTCACCTTGACCCCGTGCTCGAGCGCCTGGCGCTGGGCGTGGAGCCCCGGAAACGACGGGAGGAGCGAAGGGTGGACGTTGAGGATTCGTCCGGGAAAAGCGCGCACGAATACGGGCGACAGCAGCCGCATGAACCCCGCGAGGCAGACCACATCCACTTCGTAGGCGCGGAGGCGCTCGACCAGCGTCTCGTCGTACCGCTCGCGGGACGGAAAATCCTTGTGCGAGAGAACCTCGGCCGGAACGCCCGCGGCTCGCGCGCGTTCGAGCCCTGGCGCGCCCGCGACGTTCGACAGCACCACTCCCACCCGCGCCCTCAGACGTCCGTCGCGAATCGCGTCCAGGATCGCCTGGAGGTTCGAGCCCCGACCGGAAATGAGAACCCCGAGGGTTTCGAAGGCGGGCTTCAAAGACTCCCCTCGTAGGCCACACCCGCGCCCGGAACCACTTCGCCGATGGGCCAGCCGCCGGGTACCCGCGCCGCGTCCTCCGCGGCGACGAGGACCACCATCCCTACACCGAGGTTGAACGTCCGAAGCATGTCGTCCTCGGGCACCGCCCCCTTTTCCATCATGTGGCGGAAGACGGGCTGTGGTCTCAAAGCGCCGAGATCGATACGAACTCCGAGCCCTTCCGGCAACACGCGGGGGATGTTGTCGGTGAGGCCACCGCCGGTGATATGGGCCATCGCGTGGATGACCTCCGCGTCGAGGAGCGGCTCGAGCTCCCGGAGATAGCAGCGGTGCCGCGCGAGAAGGACGTTGGCGATCGACCCTCCGATCGCGGCGACGTGTGTATCGGGGGCGAGCCCCTCCTGCTCGAAGAAGATCTTCCGGGCGAGGGAATAGCCGTTGGTATGAAGCCCCCAGGATTCGAGGGCGATGAGACGGTCGCCTTCGCGAACGCGGGACCCGTCGAGGATTCGATCCTCCTCGACCACCCCGATGATGGTTCCCGCGATGTCATAGTCGCCGGGCTGATAGAAGCCCGGCATCTCCGCGGTTTCGCCCCCGAGAAGGGCGAGCCCGAACTCCCGGCAGGCCTCGGCCATTCCGGAGATCACCGCCGCGGCCACCTCGGTGTCGAGCTTTCCCATGGCGAGGTAGTCGAGAAAGAAGAGCGGCCGCGCGCCCTGGACCAGGATGTCGTTGATGCAGTGGGAGACCAGATCGTAGCCGACGCTGTCGTTCCTACCCGTCAGGATGGCGATCTTGAGCTTGGTCCCGACGCCGTCGGTCGAGGCTACGAGCACCGGCCGCCGGTACCGCGCCGTATCGAGGCGAAAGAGGCCGCCGAAGCTCCCGATGTCGGAGAGCACCTCGGGACGAAACGTGGAGCGCGCGAGCTCGCGGATTTTCCCGACGGCTTTGGTGGCGGCGTCGATGTCGACGCCCGCGGAACGATAGTCCATGGTCGGCTATTATAGGCCGCATGCGCCCGTCGTTCGCGGTCGTTCTCATCACCCGCGACGCGGCGCACCTCCTTCCGCGAACGCTCGAAGCCGTCTCCTTCGCGGACTCGATCCTAGTCGTCGACTCGGGCTCGACCGACGGGACCCGGGAGCTGGCGGAGAAGCTGGGCGCGCGGGTCGTCCTCCAGCCGGACTGGAAAGGCTTCGGCTATCAGAAGACCTACGCGCTCTCCCTCGTGGAAGGCGATTGGATACTGGTCCTCGACGCGGACGAGGTCGTCGACCCCGAGCTCGCCGCCGAGATCCGGCGGGTCACCGCGACCCGGGGCGTGGTTTCCGGCTACTCCATGCGCCGAGTGAATTTCTTCGGCTCCTATCGAGTCCGCTTCGGCCACTCCCGCCCCTCGTACGTGGAACGTCTCTTCCAAAAAGGCAAAGGACGGATCTCCGATCACCGGGTGCACGAGCGCGTCCTCATCGAAGGTCCGGTCGAGAGCTTGAAGGGGGAGCTCCGCCACTACACTTCGGAATCGATCGCCCACCGCGTTCGGAAGAACGACGAATACGCCGCCGTCGCGGCCGAGGAGTGGTTCCGGGCGGGAAGGCGCGCGAGCCTGCTCCAGCTGGTCCTGGTGGCCCCCTTGTCCCTCTTGCGCGATCTGATCCTCAAGGGCGGGATTCTCGAAGGAAAGACGGGCGTTATCCTCGCAACGTTGGGCGCCTTTTATTCCTTCAGCAAGCACGCGAAGCTATGGGAGCTCGAAAGGCGGAATTCGTCATGAAGAAACTCTGGATTCATTGGATGGCGGCGGCATGGATCGCAATCCCCGCGAGCCTCGGGGCCCAGGAACTTTCGAAGGAGAGCTACGAGAAGCTCCTCTTCCGCCACATCGGACCCGTCGGCAATCGCACCATCTCGGTCGCCGGGATCCCGGGGGACGAGTCGACGTACATCGTGGGCGCCGCGTCCGGCGGCATCTGGAAGACGGCGGATGCCGGGCTCACCTGGAGGCCGGTTTTCGACAAAGAGCCGGTGCACGCCATCGGCGCTCTCGCCGTCGCTCCCTCCGATCCGAAGATCGTCTGGGCGGGAACGGGCGAGACCTTCATCCGCTCGAACATCTCCATCGGAAACGGCGTCTGGAAATCGATGGACGGCGGCGAGTCCTGGAAGCACATGGGGCTCGAGGGCTCGGGCCGCATCGGCAGGATGATCGTGCATCCTCAGGATCCGGACATCGTCTACGCGGCGGTCCTCGGGCACGGCTACGCCCCGCAGCCGGAGAAGGGCGTCTACCGCACGAAGGACGGCGGGAAGACCTGGGAGCGAGTCCTCTTCGTCGACGAGAGGACCGGCGCCTCGGATCTCGTGATGGACCCGCGAAACCCGCGGACGCTCTTCGCCGGCATGTGGCAGCTCGAGATCAAGACCTGGGGGCGGGAGAGCGGCGGCCCTTCGAGCGGGATCTTCGTCAGTAGAGACGGCGGCGATACCTGGACCCGGCTTCAGGGAAACGGGCTTCCCAAGCTCCCCGTCGGGAAAATAGCGCTCTGCACGACGCCGCGGGATCCCAACCGCATCTATGCCCTCATCGAGACCGGGGACGGCGTTCCCTGGCACGGCGACGAGACCGAGAGCGGGGAGCTCTGGCGGTCGGAAGACGGCGGCAGCCGGTGGTCGCTCGTGAGCCACGATCGGAACCTCGCTGGCCGAAGCGCCTACTACTCCCGCTGCGCCGTCGCGACCGACGACGCGGACGAGGTCTACTTTCTCGCGGCGTCGTACTACCGCAGCCTCGACGGCGGCAAGACCTCCGAGAACGCGGAGGCATCGGGTTCTGCGTTCACTTCACCAGGCTGGGATCACCACGACATGTGGATCGATCCCTCGAACGCGGACCGGATGGCAGTGGCGCACGACGGCGGGATCTCGATTTCCGAGAACCGCGGAAAGACCTGGCTCAAGGTCCAGCTTCCGATCGCCCAGATGTACCACGTCACCGTGGACAACCAGATACCTTATTACGTCTACGGAAACCGCCAGGACGGGCCTTCGTTCCGCGGGCCGAGCAACAGCCGGACGGGAGGGGGATTCGGCGCCACTGGCATCTCGCGGGGGATGTGGCATTCCGTCGGCGGGGGCGAGAGCGGCTTCGCGACTCCCGATCCCGTCGATCCCGACGTCATCTGGTCGAGCGCGTCCGGCGCGGGCGCGCGCGGAGGCATCGTCGTTCGCTATCGCGAGTCGACGCGGCAGTACCGCCAGGTCGAGGTCTGGCCGGAGTCGACGGGAGGCTGGCCCGCGGCCGATCTCAAATATCGATTCCAATGGACGTTCCCCGTCCTGGTCTCTCCCCACGACCACGAGACGGTGTTCGTCACGAGCCAGCACGTCCACCGCACCACAAACGGCGGCCAGAGCTGGGACGTCATCAGCCCCGACCTCACGACCAACGACAAATCGAAGCAGGGCATCTCCGGCGGGCTCACTCCTGACAACATCGGCGTCGAGTACTGCTGCGTCATCTACGCCTTCGACGAATCCCCGATCCGGAAGGGCGTCTACTGGACGGGCTCGAACGACGGCATCGTCCACGTGAGCCGTGATTCCGGAGGCACCTGGACCAACGTCACCAAGAACATCCCCGGCCTTCTGCCCCTGGGCACGGTGCGGAACATCGACGCCTCGAAGTGGGATGCGGGCAAGGCCTACGTCAGCTTCGATTTCCACGAGGTCGGGAATTTCGAGCCCTTCGTCTACAGGACCGAGGACTACGGGGCGTCCTGGGTCAAGATCACGAACGGCATCGAAGGCTACCCTCTCAGCTACGTCCGGAACGTCCGCGAAGATCCCGTCCGGCGCGGCCTTCTCTACCTGGGAACCGAGAACGCGCTCTACGTCTCCTTCGACGACGGCGGGCGCTGGCAGTCGCTCCAGAACAATCTCCCGTCGACTCCGATGTACTGGATCGAGGTCCAGGAGCATTTCAACGACCTCGTCATCGGAACCTACGGGCGTGGATTCTGGATACTCGACGACCTGACGCCCCTCCAGCAGCTCACTTCGGACGTCGCGCGATCCGAGGCGCATATCTTCTCTCCACGAGACGCGTATCGCTTCCAGCCCATCACCGCCCCGATGACGATGTTCGACGACCCTTCCGCCGGCGAGGACCCTCCGTACGGCGCCTCAATCAACTACTGGCTCTCGAAAGCGCCCGAAGGCGACGTCAAGGTCCGCGTCGAGAACCAGAAGGGCGAGACGGTGAGAACCCTCGACGGCACCGGGCACGCGGGCGTCAACCGGATTCACTGGGACCTCGAGGGCGAGCCCTCGACCCAGATCAAGCTCCGGATGAAGCCGCTCTACGCCGATTGGGTGGAGATGGGAAAAGAAGGCTTCCGCGCGGCCGCCTTGGGGCGAATCTCCACCCTGCAGCCCCCGGGGGAGTATTTCATCGTGCTCGCCGTCGCGGGGAAGGAGTACCGGCAGAGACTCCGGGTCCTCAAGGACCCGCACTCCGAAGGAACCGAGGAGGACATCCGGCTCCAGACCGAGATGATGGAGGAGCTGCGGAAGGATCTGAGCGAGACGGCTTCGTCCATCAACCGCATCGAGTGGATGCGGAAACAGCTCCAGGATCTCAGGACGGTGGTGAAGGAGCTCGGGGCGAAGGACTCGGCGGCCGTCGTCGACGGCGCCTCAGAGCTCGAAGGCACTCTCGTTTCCCTCGAAAAGAAGCTCTACGAGCTCGAGGTCACCGGGATGGGACAGGACCGGGTCCGCTGGCCGACGATGCTTGCGGGAAGAATCGCCTACCTGGCGAATGCCGTGAGCGTCTCGGACTTCCGGCCGGCCGACCAGCACCGCGAGGTTCATCAGGTGCTGAAAGAGAGGCTTCGTACTTATCAGCAGGAGCTCGACTCGATTCTCGAGAACGAGATTCCCGCTTTCAACCGCACCTTGAGGGAGCGCAACCTCCCGACGGTGCTCACGGGAGAAGAGTGATGAAGGTCGATCGACCGAAACAGAACGAGTACGCGCCGTTCTATGCGGGCTACGTCGGGAGAGTGCCGGAGACGCAAATCCTCGACGCGCTTCGCGAACAGCCGGAGGAGCTGAAGCGCATTTCCGACTCACTCACTCCCGAAAGGGAGCGATTCCGCTACGCTCCCGACAAATGGAGCGTGCGGGAGCTCTTCGGACACCTGGTCGACGCCGAGAGGTTCTTCGGCCACCGGGCGTTCTGCATCAGCCGCGGCGACCAGACCCCGCTCCCAGGATGGGACGAGAACTCCTACATCGCGGGCTCGACGTATGACTCCCGGCCTCTCGCGGAGCTGGTGAAGGATTTTTCCCTGCTGCGCGAGGCGAACTCCAGGCTGTTCGAGAGTCTCGAGGCCGCGACCTGGCCGCGCGAAGGCGTCGCGAACGGCGCCAAGGTCACGGTACGCGCGCTCGCGTACATCATGACCGGCCACGCCCGGCACCACCTCTCGGTGCTGAAGGAGCGCTACGGCGTCGGCTGAGACCGCCGACGGGTGAACCAGCCTGTCGCCGCGAGGCGCTCCCGGCGCGACGGCAGCACCTCGTGGTGGAGCTCAGCGCTCAGAAAACATACGAGGGTGCCGCCGACCGGAAGCACGTCCTCGAACGGCGGTGACTCCGGCCCTTCCAAATACAGCCTCAGGAAGCCCTCGTCTTCCGCGGCCCAGCCCGGGTTCAAGTAGAGGCTGGTGGACAAGACGCGATCTCCCTCGTCTCGAAACTGATCGAGATGACATCGGTAGCGCGCCCCGGGAGGGTAGAGCGCGAGGTGAGCCTCGAGACCAAAGAGGCCGAGGGTAAGCTCTCGGTTCAGCGACTGCCGCAGACGCTCCATGAGCTCGAAGTAGCGCCTCTCGGAGGGAGTGGCTCCCGGCGGATCGAGCCACCTCACGAAGTCATCGCGCGCTTCGGGGCGAATCCGATTGCCCGCGCCTCGACCGATACCCGCGCGTCGAAACTCGCCGGCTTCGTACGAGACCTTCGCTTCGCGGTGCCAGAGCTCGACTTCGCTTCGATCGAGAAACTGCGGCTCGACGGCCCATCCCCGCTCGGCGATTTGCGCGGGGAGAGTCTCTAGACCGGAAGCCATTTCTTCAGGCGCGCGGAGAAGCGGTGGCGGCGCTCTTCGTGCCGCACCACGCTCTCGTCAGTCACCCAGTTGAGCTGGATGGCGCGCCGCTCCCCGACGTACGGCGTGTGCCCGTGCCACGCGTTGTCGGTGCAGCGGAAGAAGACCGCGGTACCGGCCTCGGGCGGAACCTCCGCGATGTAGTCGTCGAGACTGGCCGGGGAACGGAGAAGACGAAGCCGGCCGCCCTCGTCCTTCCATCCCGGGTTCAGGTACAGGAGCACGGTCACGATCTTCGTCTCGGTGTCGGTGTGGATGCGGCCGTCCTTGGCTCTGGCCTGTCCGCGGACGGTCACCATCGTCGGCTTTCCCTCGAGGTCGATCGCGAACTTCTCCGCCACCGCCGCCTGGAGCTCGGGACCGCGAAGCTCCGCGAGAAGACCGGCGAAAGCCGGACCGAACGAGAGCTCGCTCTCGGGGAAGCTTCCGCCCTTCTCGATCGCCGGGAAGGAGGAGAGCACGGGCTCGAGCGCCGGCGGCGCGACGAATCCGGAAACCACGAGGTGGTCGAACGGCTCGCGAACGAGCGGGGTTTTCCGGAACCGTTCGTAGTCGATCATTTCGCGGCCATCCTCCTTCTCACCGCGCCGAGCACGTCCTCGACCTCGATGGAAGTAAGGCACACGTTGCCGTACCCCGGGCATCGCTGCTTGTAACAGGGCGCGCAGTCGACGTGCTTCCAGACCGCCTCATCGCCCTCGCCGAAGGGGCCGTTTCGCGCGGGGTCGGTGGGGCCGAAGATCCCGACCGCGGGAACGCCGCAGGCGGAAGCGAGGTGAAGTGGGCCGCTGTCGCCGCTGACGAAGAGCCGGGCCCTCCTTATATAAGGAACCAGCTCCCGAAGGGACGTCTTCGGCGCGAGCCGCGCCGCGCCCTCCGATGCCTCGAGGACCTCTTGCGCCATCCCCTCCTCTCCGGGACCCCAGACCACGAGGCTTTCGAGCTTCCACTCCCGCCGGATGGCGGAGGCAAGCTTGCCGAATCTCTCCGGGCTCCACCTCTTGGTCACCCAGGAGCCCCCCGGATTCAGCAGGACGTAGTCGCGAAGATTCATCCGGGCGAGCTCGACCTCGGCCGCGGCTTCGGCCGCCGGAGAAACGGAAATGGGGAAGCGGCGATCCTGGGTATCGATGTCGAGGGCGCGCAGAAGACCGAGGTGGCGATCGATGACGTGCGGCCTCGCTCCGTTCGCGGTAACGCGCTCCGTGTAGAGAAAGGACGCCGCCCGCTCCTTGAGGTGGCCCGCGCCGAATCCGATGCGGCGGTCGCTGCGCGCGAGAAAGGCCGACACCGCGGACTTGATGGTGCCCTGGAGGTCGAGGACGAAATCGTAGCGGCGCTCACGGATCCGGGCGATGGATGCGCGGATTTCCCGCCAGGTGCGGGGCGAATAGAGACTTCGCCTCCAACCGAGGGTGTCGACCTCGATGAGCCCGTTTACGTCAGGGTTGTCCAGAAGGACTTCGCGATGCCGACTCTCGACGAGCCAGTCGATTCTGGCGTCGGGAAAGCGACTCCTGAGGGCGGCGACGGCGGGAAGAGTGTGCACCAGATCGCCCATGGAGCTCAGGCGGACGACGAGGATGCTCGGTCCCACGTCGAGGAGGTTAGCGTTCGCGGGGGAGGTGAATCAAGACGTACTTCCTACGAAAGGAAGTCGTATATCGACCGGACGCCGAACGCGGTCAGAACGACACCGGCAATCAGAAGCCCCGCTGCGAGCGGGGCGGACATCCGATAGGGCTTCGGCAGGAAGCGCCGGTCCACCCAGAGCATCGCGAAGCACCACAAGCCGGAAGCCAGCACGCTGAGGAGAATGGCCGGAGTGAACAAGTCGACGGGATCCCACCGGGTCCAGATGAGCAGCAAGCCGCTCGTGACTCCGTAAAGGACGACGAATCGCCGGACGCTCGTGATGGAAGCCTTCTTCCATCGAGCCGCGACGACGCGTGCACACTCGTAGAGCGCTCGCGTCTGGAGCTCGAAGGAGCCATAGATCGTTCCCAGGAACACGGTGACGATGCCCGCGACGTACAGCGGGGCGAGACGGGGATGAAGCTCGGTGAGGAACCTCGCCTGGACCGTAAGGAGCTCGGACGCGTCCGGGACCAGCCGGGAGGGGGCGAGTATCGACGCGCCGAGTACGAGAAAGATGATGGAGAACGCCGCCACCATCGAGAACGACAGGAGCATGTCGGTCAAGGGCGCTCGCAGCCAGAGCCTCCCTTTGGCGCATTCCTCCGTCGTTTCTGGGGGCGGGAAATCCGCTGCTTCTTCGGACGGGGTGAGTCTTCCCGCGAGGCCCCACTGCTTGTCCCGGAGGAAGCTCACCGTTCGTCGAGCAGCTTCACGAACTTCTTCGGCGCCACCGCCCGATAGCTCTCGTCGATCCACGTGCGCATCAAGTCCATCGGCGCCTTCTTGCCGCCCTGCCGAGGTGCCGTGTGATTGCAGGAATCGGCA